>CALKUG010000258.1 GCA_937996765.1 uncultured Ignavibacteria bacterium | reverse complement strand
CGCCCAATTGTTGCTTCATCAGCAAACTCAATATCACCACCAATAGGCAAACCACGAGCAATACGCGTTACTGTAAGTCCTAACGGCTTTAACAGACGTGCAAGATAGAGCGATGTTGTTTCTCCTTCGGTATCAGGATTAAGCGCCAATATCAGTTCCTTCACCTCATCAGATTCCAATCTGCGTAACAACTCATTGATGCGTAAATCATCTTGACTGACACCACTCAGCGGTGAAAGCACACCTTCAAGCACATGATACAACCCATTGTATTCGTTTGTTTTTTCAATTGCCAAAACATCGCTGGATTCTTCGACAATACAAATAACGGATTTATCTCTTTTTTCACTTGAGCAAATTGAACAAACCTCGTGTTCCGATAGATTAAAACAAATCGAACAGGTGCGGAGTTTTTCTTTTAACTCGATCAACGCACGTGCGAATTGCTCCACTTCGTGTTTTTCACGCTTTGTAATATGCAGAGCAAGTCGCTGAGCTGTTTTCCGACCAATGCCCGGAAGTTTAGCAAACTCATCAATTGCTGCTTGAAGGGGTGCTGCAATGTTCATTTAGAATAAGCCGGGGATATTCAATCCTGGAGGAATAAAATTCTTTGTAACTTTTGCCATTTCATCATCAGCCATTTTACCTGCTGCCTCAACAGCTTTGTTCACTGCCGCAATGATAAGGTCTTCCAAAATTTCTTTTTCTTCAGAATTAAGAACCGAGGGGTCAATTTCCAAAGATACTACTTGACGGTTTCCGTTTGCGGTGGCTTTAACCATTCCGCCGCCTGCTTCTTGTGTAATTGTTTTTTCTGCAAGTGATGCCTGAACTTTAGCCATCTCATCTTGCATTTTTTTCATCATCCCCATCATGTTACCCATGTTCGGCTTCATACTGTTCCTTTCGTTGAAATTCTTTATTTACGGAATAAATCCGCTTCGTTTAATATAAGTAGTTGAGTACCTTTTTACTATTCCTCAATTTCGGGATTTTTATAAGGAAAATAAAATGGTACCATAGAACTAAAAATCGTTTTTAAGTCAGAGTGCTCTGCCTTCCAACCGAGAATACTGTTTGCAAGGTTAGCTACAGCAACCACTTCCGAGGGGTCGCCTTCACGTCTTTCAACTATTTCGTAGGGAATGGTAACTCCGGTTGCTTCTTCGGCAGCCCGTATCATTTCTAACACGGTAAAACCCGAACCCGTGCCCAAATTGGCAATAAAACTCTCTTTACCGGCAAGTAAATGCTCAAATGCCAAAATATGTGCAGTGGTTAAATCGTTGGTGTGTATATAGTCTCTAATCCCCGTGCCATCTTTTGTAGGGTAATCATTACCAAACACTAAAAGCTTTTCTCTTAAACCTGCAGCCACTTCCATAATCACGGCAGCCAGATTCTGAGCATTTTTTTCTCTGGTATAGGAGCCACCGGTAACATCGTAACCTGCAGCATTAAAATAACGGAGCACTGCATAGTTCATTCCCTTTAATTTGCCAAACCACTCAATGTTCTGCTCAATTACCAATTTGCTGAAACCGTAAAAGTTTTCGGGGGCCTTTGGATGTAACTCATCCATGGGCAGGTATTGTGGTGAGCCATAAACGGCAGCGGTTGAAGAGAACACCAAGTTTTTAACACCTGTTTTATCCATGGCTCTCAGAAGTGAAAGGGAACCGTTGATGTTGTTGTGGGCATATTCACCGGGAAACTTCATCGAGTCGCCTGCCGCCTTTAAAGCAGCAAAATGGAATACTATATCAAAACCTGTTGAGAGTGTTTGGGTAAGGGCATCGGTATTAAGAATATCTCCTTCAATAAAACCCGCTCTGCCATCTATATTGCTTAAAATTCCTGTTGAAATATTATCATAAACAGTAACATCGCAATCGGCTTCACAAAGATGTTTAACAATGTGACTACCAATATAACCCGCTCCACCAACAACAAGAGCTTTTTTACCTTTGATAACTTCGCTATTCATAATATCCTTTTTTTATAACTCAAAGATAATTAAATGTAGAAACAAGAAATGAGAATATATAAAAAACCCACTCCGTTGGAAGTGGGCTAAGTACTTGGTTAAACCAAATGAGCCGCCGACCGGAATTGAACCGGTGACCTACGCATTACGAGTGCGTTGCTCTACCAGCTGAGCTACGGCGGCTTCTCAGAAGACTAAACTATCTGACTCTCTTTTTATGGCGATTCTTTCTTAGTCTTTTTTTACGCTTATGCGTAGCCATTTTATGACGTTTGCGTTTTTTTCCGCACGGCATCGGTTACCTCCGGGTCTCGTTTAATGTGATTGTAAAATTTCTTTAGCTACTTCGGCTTGGTCTGAGTTTGGTGCAACTGCTATTACTTTTTCAAACCATGCGCGGGATTCTTCTTTTTTCCCTTGATTGAGTGTTATTACACCCATATTGAAATTTCCCGTCGGGTTGTTGGGATTTATTTTCAATGCTGCTCGTACAAGTGAATCTGCTTTTACTATGTTTTCTAAATTAAAATAGCAGACACCCATATCAATAATTGCCTCTTCGTTTTTAGGCACTTTTACTAAATATTTTTTGTATTGCTCAATTGCCTTTTCGAATATACCCGTATCCTGTAACAGATGAGCATATTGCAATACCAACTCTATGCTATCGGGTGATGCGGCAATTTTGTTTTCAATTTCTTTATAAGCCGCAGAGTGGTCTTCCGTGTGTCCGGTTGTTGCGGTTTCTTTTACATTGTTTGCCAATGTCATATCAGGTTGTGCAAAAACGCCACCTAAGTACATCACAAAAACCGCTGCACCAAGTGCAACAGCAAAAATGGTATATATTGCCGGCTTGCTGAGTACTTTTTCAGCCATTATTATTCTGTGGCTCCGGTGTTTGGTGTATCGCCTTCTTTCATTCCGCGATCTACCATAAACTTTAGATCTTTCGAAAATTTAAATACCGGCACAAAATGTTCGGGTACATAAACCTTCTCACCCGATTTTGGGTTTCTCGCAAAACGACCGGCTTTTTTCTTTACTTTATACGTTCCAAACCCGCGGATCTCAATCCCTTGACCGGATTTTAATGCCTCGATAACGGTTCCAAAAAAACCTTCAATCACAGCTTCGGTGTCCAGTTTTGTTAAACCGGTACCCGATGCAACTATGTCAACTATATCTGCTTTTGTCATTTTTTTTAGCTCCGAACAGGCAAAATTTTCAGTTACGAACAGGAAAGTTAGGAATAAATTCCCCTAAAAGCAAGTATAATAAACAGATAGCACATTTCTGCCCTTGTAGCAAATTACTCGTTTTCGTTAGTTTTTGGTGGGTGTGCTTCCAGATATGCCATTTTTAGTAGTCCCGATAAACTGCTAAAGTCGTTGGTGTGTGTAATTTCTATATTAGAAATTGCCTCAATAATGGGTTCGGGTAAATTCCACACACCCAATAAATATGCCCCTAC
>CALKUG010000257.1 GCA_937996765.1 uncultured Ignavibacteria bacterium | reverse complement strand
GATTCAATTTGTGGATAAACACCTGAACATCCGCCCAACTCACATTATCAACCGCAAGCGAGTCACCCTGAGATGAACTCGGATTTTCGCCCATAACATCCACCCATTCTTTTTGAGTAACCTCATACTTACCAATCCAAAAATCATCAAGCGTAACCCGATGTTGCGGGATTTCATCAGCATAAAGACTATCACTCCCCATCATAAACGAACCACCCTCAACAAAAACGAAATTTGCAGGAATGTCGGAAGAATCAGGAGCAGAGTTGGCCAAAGCCGTAACAAACGAAAAGAAAAACAGCAACACCCTAAGCACCGGCAAGTAAAATCTCATAGCCAACCAATCAATATAATTATGGATAACACACCCCCTTAATACTCCATGAACGGGTTCCTGGTTCCAGGGGCCTGCAGCCTGCGGTCAGGCTCCCGATTCCCGGATTTCAATTCTTAACTCTTAACTTTTAACTCTTAACTTTTTGTTACTTCCCATGTGCCAATCTAAAGCCGCCATGGTCATCCCTACTATCGGGCAGACCCGCACCATCCCTAACCGTAACTCTGCAGCCGCTGCTGAGGTTTCCCCAACTGCCACCGCGTCGCACTCTGTAGGTTCCATTGCTCGGACCCTTGGGGTTGTTTTGTGCTTTCGATTCATACAACCAATACCAATCATTCACCCACTCCCATACATTGCCGCTCATATCATAGATACCCAATTCGTTGGGCTTTTTACCGCCTACAGGTTGTGTACGCGAACTGCTGTTATCGCTGTACCAACCCACCTCATCCAGGGTGTTGCTCCCCGAAAAAAGGAAACCGCTACTCTTCTTTCCGCCGCGTGCCGCAAACTCCCACTCTGCCTCGGTTGGCAACCGATATTTCAAACCCGTTTTTTGATTTAACTTTTGGATAAAAATCTGAACATCATTCCAGCTTACACTCTCAACAGGCAGATTTTCGCCAATAAACTTACTTGGATTTGTGCCCATGATGCTGTACCACTCCTTTTGCGTAACCGGGTACTTGCCTATATAAAAGTCATCCACGCTCACTTGATGGGTTGGTTTTTCGTTTCCCTCACCGCTGTTACTCCCCATCTCAAAAATTCCGGTTTCCACCAAAACCACTTGAGTAAAGGCAAACACATAATTTAATAACGTCGGGGTTGCGCTCACTTCAACATTTGCGGAAATTGTTTCATTTTCTATCAAAATTGAGTAGATCCCATAGGGCACTTTAATCGAATACTCCCCTGTTGCACTTGTCTGTACGCTATGTGTTAATACCGATACGGTTTTCCCGACAACGGGAGTGCCAAATTCGTTGGTAATTTTGCCCTTCACCTCACCAAATCCGTTTAGTTCAACATCGCTAACAACAATTTTTGAAGTGGCCTCCACATTTTTTTGTACCGTTATTTTTTTGCTCCCAAAATTAAAAGTTGCTGTAATCTCAAAAACTCCGCTACCCTCAAAAGTAAATCGGCCTGTTTCGTCTGTAACCATTTTTTTTGTGACAGGTTTTGTTTCCACTATTACATTTTTAAGCGGCTCTCCATAATTGTTTGTAACAACCCCGCTCACTCCCGAAATGGGCTCGGGTGGAGTAGGTTGCTCAAAACAAGAGAATGAGAACATTGAAAAAACAATAACAATTAGCGATAAAATTACCTTTTGCATTATTCAAATCTCCTAAAAAGCAACTTTTAATGAAATTCCCGTAAAATCGGGACTAAAATTCGGCAACAACTCGTAACTCCGTTGCTCATCCTTCGAAATCAGAACTTGCTCGGGAGTAAACAACAATGCATCTACCACATTCAACACATACACCCCAATAGCCGCAGTAAGTACAATTGTGGCAATGGTGCGATGCTTATCGGCAGTATCGTAGGTGGTCTTAATTTCATCGAACTTTGCAATGGTGGGGAACGCTTTGTACTCAGCGAGTCCCTTGTTGTACTCTTCGATTTTAGTGTCGTAGTTCTTTTGCTCAACAAAATAAGCTGCTACCCCGCCGCCTGTTAATATTAGATAGGAAATTCCCCTCCATGTATTACCGTAGGCCATTTCCCCCACACCTGGGAGAAGAACCGAAAGCAACGTTGCCTTTACCGTTGGATCAACAATTTTGATATTCTCACCTTGAACCGCTTGGCTCTGACCCTCAGTAAGTTTAACATTCACTTCAGTAACCTCATTCTCGAGAATGGTAACCTTTTGCACATCCGCCTGATAACCCTCTCTGAAAACAATCATCGTGTATTCACCCGCTCCAATTTCTTGAATAAACGAACCCTTTTCCGAAAAGATAGTTGTGTTCTGCTCTCTAATCTCAACCCTTGCATCATCGGGAGCTACAGCTATTTGCAGAGTTCCTTTCTGAAGGGCTCTTAATACAATCGTTTCCGTTTTTTGTTCATCCAGTTTAAGGGTCACTCTTTTTTCTTCGGTCTTATAACCTTTCCTCGCAACTTTCAAAAAGTAAATACTCGGTGTGATAAACTGTTGCGCACCATTTACTATCGTTGAATCGTTTAACGTGATTACCGCATCCGAAGGCAATACGTTAATTGTTAACGATGCGATATTTTGCTTGAGTGCAATTTCCTTTTTAATATCATCACCGCTTTTCAGCACAATTGTATCCACCACGGGCAAATACCCTGCTCTGTTCGCTTTAATAACGTATCGCCCGGGTTTAAGTTCTTGAGGTCTATTAGCAAACGGCACATCATTTAATGTTATATAGGCATCTTTCACACTAGGAATGATATCAAGCGAAGCCGTGGCTTTTGTTAATTGTATTCTCTTTTCAATCTTTGGACTTCCAATAGCAACCGTAAACTCGCTACCCTCATCCAAGTAGCCCGGAACAGTTATTCTCAGTCGGTAGGTACCCGGTTGTAAAAACCCCGAAAACGGTGATATCCCCTTCGATTCGTCGTTCAAAAATATCTCTGCGGCTATTGGCTTAGTTTCGATATAAACGCTCACGGGCTGACTCTTTACCAACTTCAAATCGAAAAATGCATTCTCAACCGAAACATTAATTACCGTATCCAGACTCGCGTAGCCCAATTGTTCAAGTCGCAACCTATGGACACCCTTGTTCAACTTAAAGTTTCTAACCGCACCCTT
>CALKUG010000256.1 GCA_937996765.1 uncultured Ignavibacteria bacterium | reverse complement strand
GTTGGGTTCGACAGTCAATTGTCAATACCTTGATACAGCTATCACAATATTAGTGCCCGGTCAACAATCAGGTACCGAGGAATATTATAAAGTGGTTCCTGTGAATCAGAGAGGAGAGTTCAACAAATGAGATTATGTATGAGATCGTAGGAGATTTGATAGAAAAGAAAGGGAATGTAGCCGGGAAAGTGTATCAATTCAGATTGGATCAGAATTATCCAAATCCATTCAACCCTGTAACAAAGATAAATTTTGAACTACCATCGGAAGGAAGGGTATTGGTAGAGCTTTTTGATATAATGGGAAAAAGAGTAGAAGAGATATTAAATGCAGAGATGTCAAGTGGCCCACATTCGATAGTCCTGAATGGTACCAAACTATCAACCGGAGTATATTTTGTAAAGTTAAAGTTTGGTAAATATACTGCGATTAAAAAAATGATATTATTGAAATGAGGGGGAAATAATGAGAAACAAGCTAACCATAATCTTAATACTCCTAATCATTTTCAGTGCAGAGAACTTTGCAGAGAAACGTTATGTGAGTAAAACCGGAACAAGTACTCCACCTTACACAAGTTGGGAAACGGCAGCAGACAGTATCATGAAGGCAATGAGTCTATCGATACAAGGAGACACAATCATTGTTGGCGAAGGAGTATTTACGGAGGTAGTAATTTTCAACCGAGGGGTTACTTTAGTTGGAATGGGATGGGAAAGTACCACTATAAAATTTGTTGAGGGAAATAGTTCACACGAAGCAATAAAGATGGCCGATAATACGGATATATCGAATCTGAAACTTGAGGGTTATAGCATGGAAATAAGCAAAAACGGAATTTATGCCTCAAGACAGCCAAACTTGAATTTAAATGTTCGCATAAGTAATGTTAAGATTAGCAATTTCTTTTTAGGAGTATTTATATCGGGATACTACAATGCACTTTCGGATACAAGTTATGTATCAAATAGCATAATTGATTCGTGTAAAGAGGGAATAGCGACAATTATGAATAATGTTAAAATCTATAATAATTTCATAAGTGCATCGGAATCCTCCCTAATCATGCAAATAGGCAGTGCATGTATAGTACACGATAATGCGTTGGTATCTGATCCTTACATAAGTTCCTACTTTAGTACAATTAACAGACATGATAATAATCCTGCAAGGATTTACAATAATATCGTGATGAGTTTATATAAAACCAATATAGACTTAGATACTTATGGAATTGAAGTAGGTCCTGATACCATCAAAAATAATCTGTTAACGGGAAACTTCGGCATTGCCATCAGAACAAATGGAACATCAACCTACCGTGATATATTTAACAATCACATTTCAGGTGGGGGCTATTATGGTTTTTACGGAAACGCCCCTTTGAGATTTAACAACTTTTGGAATAACGGCAGACACTATAAGACTGATAATGGCAGTGTGGTAGATTCAATATCAAATAAAATCCGTTTTCCAATGTTTGTGGATGAAGAGAAGGATTACCATCTTCAGGCATACTCTCCATTGATAGATGCCGGAGACACCCTTGTTAAAGATA
>CALKUG010000255.1 GCA_937996765.1 uncultured Ignavibacteria bacterium | reverse complement strand
AAATTATTTACATGAGAGGTTTGTCATGTAAAAAAAACGCAATTTCTTTACATGAAATGTTTACTCTCAACGCTGTCAATTCTTAATTCTTAATTCTTAATTCTTAACTTTTCATTAAAAACCGTTGTTAACAAATTATTGTATAACACAAATGTTTGAAGTATGGAAAATAATACCGAATTAAATTTGGCAAATCTGCGTAGAACCTATGCTTTGCAAGAATTATTAGAACAAGATGCCCACCCCTCACCCTATGCTCAATTTGAACAGTGGTTTCATGAAGCTGAGGAAAGTTTGCAAAGTGAAGCAAACGCCATGATTATTGCTACAGCATTGCCGGATGGCACACCTTCACTCAGAACGGTTTTATTAAAAGGTTTTTCCGATCAAGGATTGCTATTTTTTACAAATTACAACAGTAAAAAAGGCAAAGAACTTGCTGCTAACCCTAAATGCTCAATTCTGTTTTTTTGGCATGAACTTGAACGTCAAATCCGCATCGAGGGTATTGCCCACAAAGTGGAGCGCGCTCTTTCGGAAGAGTATTTTAGTAAGCGTCCGCGAGGTAGCCAGTTAGGTGCTGCTGCTTCTCACCAAAGTGAACCCGTTCCTAATAAGGAGTTCCTTAACATTAAGTATAATGAGCTCGAAAAGCAGTACCATGGAGTAGATATCCCTACACCTGAAGAATGGGGTGGATATAGAATTATGCCTTCGGAATTCGAATTTTGGCAGGGACGCCCTAATCGTTTGCATGATCGATTGCAATATACTCTGGTAAATGGTGCTTGGAGAATAACGCGGCTCTCGCCCTAATCGGGCATGAACTCTTCTTTTTGTTTAGAAGTTATGCTTCGGTAAGTTACACCGGCTACAATTATTAATCCTCCCAATATTGCAAAAAGAGTCGGTTGTTCACCATACCAAATAAATACCCAAATTGGGTTGAGTACGGGTTCAATCATCGCAATAAGCGAAGCCTCAATTGCTTGAATGCGCGCTATCGAATAGCTAAAGAGTATATAGGATATGCCAATTTGTACAATCCCCAAATATCCTACCATTGTTAAATCTGAAACGTTAATAGCTTCAAACTCCCCAACTAAAAAGAAGCAAACTATTACTATAAGCATATTGCCGTAAAATATTGAACTGATTTTATGAGTGTTTTCAATTTTTCTTTGCCCCAAGAAAAACCCCGCCAACGCGATACCACTGAGTAAAGCAAGTACGTTGCCGGTCATTTCTCCGATTTTTATATCACCAACAAAAAACAACAGCATTCCGAAAAACGCAATAGTTACCGTTGCAATGTTCGCACGCTCAAATTTTGTTTTAAGAAGTAGTGGTTCTAAAACCAAAACATATATTGGGGCGGTGTATTGCAAGAAAATTGCGTTGGCAGCAGTGGTCATTTTTGTAGCCGCAACAAATAGAATCAATACTAAACTGTACATAACAGCATTAAAGAACACATATCGGTTAAAAAACAAAGCCGATCTGCGATAAAAAACAAACACTGTTAATGCAGCAAACGACGACCTGAAAAATGAGAGTTGAAAAGCCCCAAACGAAATAAGTTTTATAAACACCCCTCCTGTACTCCATAAAAGCGAGGTAACTACAATAGCAAGAAGCCCTTTGCTGTGTTCCGTCATTCGTCAAAAATCCATAAATCAATAAGGAAGAAAGAAATTTTTATTTGATTGCAAAAAATATTGAACAATAACCACATTTTATCCCTTTTTTTATGATATTTAAAAGTTATTTACTTGTAATTTGGTGCTAATGGTGCATTTGCTCACTACAAAGGATATTCTTGAGAAACTTGGAGTTGCTTTTGCAACTGTTTCGGTAGAATCTACCAAAGTTAGCGATATAACCACACGTCTATTAGATTACAATAAATCATTTGTAACTATTTTTGATTTCGAGAACACCGAAGTAAGTAATGAATTTAGATATGCTGCACTTAAGCACTTTTTTACATCATTAGATTCTTACTTTCCTGCATTTGAATTTGAGTACATTTCGGTTGCCGATGGTAAGCGATATAAATGTATTATTCTTAACACCGATAACGAGCAAGTGTCACTTTCTATACAGCCCCAAGAAGTTTTAAGAAACGACCCAATTTCTCCAACCACTGTTGTTCCGCATCTTTATAATCTTTCACTTGATATCACATCACGCTCCTACGAACAAATGTTCGAGTATTTTGCTATCGAAGTAAAAAAAATATTTAATCTTCGGGCAGCTCTTATTACCGAGTTTGATTCTGCGCATGATGAGCTTGTAATTCGTTTTTTCTCGCTTAATAAATCTGAACTCTCCTTGGTGCAAAAGGTGCTTGGACGCTCAATCCAAGGAATGCGAATAAAGCTCACTCAGGAGCAAAAGCAACTTTTTTTTAACGAACGCATAAAACAGGCTCAAGGACTTGAAGAAATTTCGTTTGGAGCAATCCCTCATTTTGCTGAAGTGCTGCTTAACAACATATTTCGAATCGGATGGTCGTCAGGGGCAGCACTAAAAACAAATAATCAGCTGTACGGCACAATAATTTTTATAGGTCATAAGGGGTCTGTACCACCTAATGATGATGATTTATTGGCCTTTGTGGGCTTAGCAGCAAATGCACTGCACGTTAAAAAGACAGAAGAGCAGCTAAAAAACAGTGAACTACTATTTAGAACAATCTTCGAAAGCTCACAATATTGTATTTCCGTTGTTGATAGCGAACAACGCTACCTGGATGTTAATCCTGCCTTGTTAAAATTCATCGGCAAAAATAGCAGAGATGAAGTTATTGGCAAACGAAATGCCGATATCGATAAGCCTTATCATAACCCTGACATTGAACACTCCCGAAAGGTTGACGGACTTTTGCAAAAATTTGGGGAAGTAAATAACTATGAATTCGATTTGAACTTCAAGGATGGTTCAAGAAGAACGGTACTTTTCTCCGCAAAGAACTTTTCGATTCATATAAACAATTTTCGATTGACCATTCTACACGATATTACCGAGCGAAAAGAGTATGAACGCCAATTAATGGTTGCCAAACGAGAAGCTGAAGAACTGAGTGCTATTAAGTCCTCTTTCCTTTCAAATATGAGTCATGAATTACGTACCCCCATGATTGGTATTCTTGGCTACTCAGAACTCATTGAAGAAGAGACAAAGGAAAAAGAAATTAAAATAATGGCTGAACAAATCTATACAAGTGGTCAGCGTTTGATGGATACCTTTAACAAAATATTAGATCTCTCGCGTATAGAATCCGAAATTTTGAGTGTCAGTACAGAACGGGTTGATATTTCGGAAATCTGTAAATCAGTACTTGCCAATTTTGAAACTAGAGCAAACTCCAAGTCTCTTTCATTAGAATTTGAAACTTCAGCCCCTTTTCCTGAAACTTATACTGATCCTAAAATCGTTAGGAGTATAATTCATAATTTAGTAGATAATGCCATAAAGTTCACTGAAACTGGCGGTGTAAAACTTGGTGCTTATGTAGTTGAATCCGAGAACGCAAATCAATTTGTATTTCAAGTTTGCGATTCAGGAGTTGGGATACCTGATAACTCACTCGAAATTATTTTTGATGAGTTCAGGCAAGCAAGCGAAGGTTATGGCAGACACTTTGAGGGAGCGGGTCTTGGTCTTGCTATTACAAAAAAATTAGTGGATAAATTGGGAGGAATTATTACAGTTCAGAATAATACAGAAGAGCCCGGATGTACTTTCACGGTGATTCTTCCTACATTAAAACCAGAATAATTTTTTGGATTG
>CALKUG010000254.1 GCA_937996765.1 uncultured Ignavibacteria bacterium | reverse complement strand
GTTTCTAAATAGATGGCTTTAGTGTTTTCGTCAATCAGCTTTTCGTAATCCTCCGGTGATTCGCTATTTGTGAAACGAACATCAATTCCTAAACGCGGAAAAGTAACCTTGAACTGATTATAAGTGCCACCGTACAGCAATGGTGTTGACACAATATTTTCACCGGCTTGCACAATGGTTGAAATGGCTAAAAATTGTGCCGCCTGTCCCGATGCTACTGCAAGGGCAGCAACACCGCCCTCGAGAGCCGCAATGCGTTTCTCGAAAACATCGGTAGTGGGGTTCATAATACGGGTATAAATATTTCCGAACTTTTGCAACGCAAATAAATCTGCAGCGTGTTGGGCGTTGTTGAAAACGTAACTCGTAGTTTGATAAATTGGCACCGCGCGAGAGTTTGTTGCGGGGTCAACTTCTTGGCCTGCATGTAATTGCAGAGTTTCGAAATGATAGTTATGGTTATCGCTCATTGTGGTCTCCTTGTTTTGAAAAAGAGCTCTTTTTTTGTGTCGGGGTGTTTTTTTTGCAGAGCGAGTAAAAAGTGGGGTCTCAACAAAAAAGCCCTTTCACAAGAAAGGGCTCAGTTGTTTTATAAAATCGTGTAATTAAAAAAGTTACAAAACAACCCTTTCCTGATTGCGGGTGCAATCCATACAACAGCAACACATACACATTGTGGCAGGGGTATTATGTAAAACTTTTTTATTCATATCGTGAAGATAGTCAACTTATTGTTACTTGCAAAACTATTAATTACTTATTCTAACAAATTATGAATAAGCAAATAAAGTTCCCGGCAAAGAAAAAAAACTAAACCTGCGGGTCATTCAATTCATCAAATGTTTTTATTGCAGGAGGATTAAGGAACAAACTAATACGCTTATCTTCCAATGCAATATGATTGATGAGCCATCCTTTCATCATATCCAAAACTGAGGTAGTTAATACAGGTTTACCCGCTTTATGCTCCTCGAAAACAGTTCGCACTTCACGAGCAAACTTGTTGTGAATTTGTTGATGAGTAAACAAGTGAGGATAATTAATTTCACTCATAAACTCTTCTTCACGGCTAAAATGATAACCTGTATAGTAAAGTAACTCTTGAAGAATCTTCCCTAGTGCTTCATTTCCGTGATTCTCCCGGACAGCATCACCAAGTGAGTTTAATAAATGAAGTAAATATTTATGATCATCATCCACAAAATCAACGTGTATCGAAAGTCCATCATTCCAATCCATAAGCGGCATATTAAACCTATTAAAAATTAAACACATGAGCAATATAATAGCAAATAATCGGCTAAACTCAGTTGTGCAATCTTAAAAAACATGCGGAGAATAACCACAACTTTCACCGCATTTCTTGCGGAGAATACTATTAAACAAGCAAAACTTATTGTATATTTACCGCAAGAATTGCGGAGATTATCAAAATGTATATTCATGAACATAAAAATTGGACAGAATTCCGATGGGATTCTTTGGCTGTTTTGAATCTGCTTGGAGAAGTACGAAATTTACAAGGTAGATTACTGGGCAAAATGGAAGGACTCGGTTTCCCACTCCAAAACGAAGCAACGCTTTCAACTCTGACCCATGAGGTAGTAAAATCCTCTGAAATCGAAGGGGAAAAACTCAATGAGGAGCAAGTACGTTCTTCTCTTGCAATGCGGCTCGGTATGGAATTGCCCAATACAGTAGCTTCAATTCCAAATATAGATGCTGTAGTAGATATGATGATTGATGCAACGGGCCACCATAAAGAAATACTCTCTAAAAAGCGGTTGATTCAATGGCATACCGGTTTGTTTCAAAACGGTTATAATACGCTGTATAGGGTTGATATAGGTAAATATCGCACCGGCGAAATGCAAGTGGTTTCAGGCCCAATGGGCAGACAGAAAATTCATTTTGTAGCACCTCCACCTCATAGTGTGAGCCGGGAAATGCAAACATTTCTCGAGTGGTTCAACCACTACAACACAATTGATTCTGTTCTTAAATCGGCAATAGCACATTTCTGGTTTGTAACCATACATCCATTTGATGATGGTAATGGAAGAATTGCCAGAGCAATAGCTGAAATGCAACTTGCGCGAAGTGATAACAGTGCATTAAGATTTTATAGTATGTCCAAACAGATATTAAAGGAACGCAAAGAGTATTACCAACAGCTCGAATCCGCGCAACGAGGAAGTGGTGACATCACGGAATGGATTATCTGGTTCCTGAATTGCTTGAAACGCTCGCTCCAAACAAGCGAAGAACTCTTGCAAAATGTACTGTACAAAAAGAAGTTTTGGGAAGAGATTACCTCAACACCGCTCAATGAACGTCAACGTAAAATGATAAACAAGCTTTTAGATGGATTTGAAGGAAAGCTTACCACAACAAAGTGGGCTAAAATCACAAAAACATCTCAAGATACGGCACTCCGCGATATCAACGATTTGATTTCGAAAGGTGTGCTCGTCAAAGATACTCAGGGCGGCCGAAGCACGGGGTATACATTAAAGGCTAGATCAAAGTAGTGTGCCCTCGAGACGATTCGAACGTCCGACCTGCGGTTTAGGAAACCGATGCTCTATCCTACTGAGCTACGAGGGCACTGGACGGGGGTAAAAATTTCAGTTCCAAATATACGGATTATTTCACGATTAGCATATCTGCTTTTTCGGGATTCTTATCCCGAAATTCCTGCCACTTTACTCGCAAGCTTTCCGCATTTCCTTGCAGTGCATACAAACTTAACGTATCGCTTCCGGCAACCACATTATTTTTAATTGTTATGGCACCAACTTTTGTTATGGATTCGGGTAACTCCCAGTTGTACCACGGTTCATATAACGCAATATAGTTGGGATTAAAATGATGCAATGTATCGGTATAATCTGAAAACCTTTTTAACTGCCCTTCTCTGCGAAGCTTAGATATTCTATTATTCCCCAAACCTATCGGATCGAGATGATGCACATCCGTATAATAGCCCAACACACCTATATCCACAATACTCACTTTTGTGAAGCCGTTTTTCCAGGTGAAATCACGCAACGTTAGGTGCATATCGTGGATGTTTTTTCCTGCCCCCCCAACCAAATCAAACGATTGCTCAACTCTTACTCCCAAGGGAATTAAAATTACCAGTGTAGTCACAAAAAATAATTTTGGTCTAAAAAAACGAGTTACCGGAATTTCCCGCATCACCAAAACAAAATTGAACAACGAAACAGCCACCAAATACGCTTCGTGCCGCAACTGCAAATACCCACCAAACAGATTATGTATAAAATACAATATTACGCTTGAGAGCAACATCCCTTTTAATAGTTGTGAGGAGCCCTGTCTGAAAGCAACCACTAAAAGCATAATATTAATAAGTAACACGGCAGGCAGAATACCAATAAGCATCGTTACTAATTCCCAAGCTGACTTTGGATAGATACCGCCAACATTAAACACTAACCAATCCGTAATGCTTTTACCTGTTGTTAAGCCTGTTTTGATGAGTAATGAATTTGGCAAAAACGCTCCGCCATACAAAAGAGAAATTACACCAATGATTATAACGGGCAACGATGCAACTCCACCCATAAGAATTACTTGTTTGTATTTCTTTTTATAGAAAAA
>CALKUG010000253.1 GCA_937996765.1 uncultured Ignavibacteria bacterium | reverse complement strand
ATAAATCGGGATACCATCCCTTCGGGATGAAAACGGAAATAGGCTTCTACATTGTATTTTCAATGCCGAAGGCATTCAATCACGAGCTTGCTCGTGACTGTAGAAAAAGAACACAAAACACCATACCCATTTGCATCCCGAAGGGATGCAACGGTGATTTATGCCGTTCGGCATTGAACATGATTAAGGAGAATGTATTTAAAATATTGCATGCCTTAGAACCCGCCCCCATTGATTGGGGTAGGCTACCTATTCCAATCACTTTGAAAACGTAAACTTACTTTTCTTTAATCCATGTGCAATCCCTACGGGATAGATTGTCGGGTTGATTACGTTTTTCTACCAATGTGAAATCCCTACGGGATTTTCTCAATTCTCAATTCTCCCTCCGTCCACTGTCCTCTCACCTCTGACCTAAATTTTCACTATATTTCGCACACCAAAAACAAAGCATTTTGCAATGAAAAAGATAATTCCACACGGTCAATCCAATTACAAAGATCTTATTTTAGATAATTTCTATTACGTTGATAGAACAATGTATATTGAGAAGTTAGAGCAGGTACCTAATAAGTATCAGTTTTTGTTGCGCCCCAGAAAATTTGGAAAATCATTGTTTATTTCGATGCTCCAATACTACTATGGTATCGAGCATAAAGAATCATTCCAAGATTTGTTTGGTGATTATTACATTGGAAAAAATCCCACTCCGCTCGCCAATACTTTTTTTGTACTCACATTTAATTTTAGTGGCATAGCAACCTATGATGAAGAAAGCGTTATGGGGAGTTTTAGAAACTCTGTTCTTTCATCACTTGAAGATTTTAACGACACCTATAAAATTCTTGATAATAATGAGATGTCTTTTATTCTTGGAGAAAAAGAACCCGCAGATGTTCTGTTAAAATATCTCAGAAAAATTAGCTCGAGAGCAGAGAGAAATATTGTTATTCTCATAGACGAATACGACCACTTCACAAACGAATTGCTTTCGTTTAATTTAGATTTGTTCAAATCAAGTGTCGCAAGTAATGGCTTTGTCCGTAAGTTCTTTGAAGTTCTAAAAACTTTTACCGGTACGGGTTTGGTTGCTCGTTTATTTGCTACTGGTGTTACTCCTGTTACATTAGATAGCTTAACCTCTGGATTTAACATCGCCGTTGATTTAACATTACATCCAAGTATGAGTGAAATAATGGGCTTTCGAGAAGAGGAAGTCTTGCAAATGCTTGCATATTATGAAGTTGCTAATCAGGAAACGACTTTATTAGATATGAGGCGCTTTTACAACGGAAGCAAATTTTCTACAGATGCAGAATGCGGAGTATATAACTCGAACATGGTCTGGTTTTTTTTGTATAGCATTCTGAGTACAAAAAAATATCCTAACCCGATTATAGATAAAAACATTGCGAGTGATTACTCAAAGATCGGTACAATTTTCTCGCTAAATACATCCCCTGAAACCGTAAATGCAATAAATAGTATCATCTATCGCGGTGAAGTATCCGCCGAACTTACAGAACAGTTTACATTTCAACGCGATTTTACAACTAATGATGTAATATCCTTACTGTTTTACAACGGTTTGTTAACCGTAAAAAGCAGTGAATTGGGAAATGTGATATTTACGATACCAAATTATGTGATTAAAGAGCTGTACTGGAAGTTTATAGCGGAGCGTTTTGCAAAGCAAGCGGAGATTACAGTAAACACATTAGAGTTGCGGACAGCAGTACAACAGATGGCTTTAGAAGGCAAAATCGATTTGTACATGGCCATCATAAACAATACGATGAAGCAGTTAAGTAACCGTGATTTGCAAAACTTCGATGAAAAGTATGTAAAAATGTTGTTTATGGCATTTGCATCGCTCTCGCCTATTTACTACAAAAAGAGCGAATACGAAGTTGGAAAAAAATACCCCGATTTGATGTTCTTGAGTACCCC
>CALKUG010000252.1 GCA_937996765.1 uncultured Ignavibacteria bacterium | reverse complement strand
CTACTTCGTAAAAGTACATATATGGCGAAGGGTTTATGCTCCGTAATGCACGATAGACATTAAACAAATCACCCTGATACTTTGCCCCAAAACGCTTGGAAAGAACAATCTGGAACACGTCACCTTCAAAAATGTTTTGTTTGCAACGTTCAACAAGATTCAAAAAATCACTTTCTTCTAAATCAGAATAGTGTTGTTCCAATAGGTGGAACGGTTGAGTTTGTGCTTGTTCAACAGTGTTCAACTTCGCTTCAAAAAGTGCGAGCATTTTTTCTACTGCGTTATGGCTTTCCTCAAGTTCCTCACTCGATTCAATATCCGCATTTGCGATAATGTGAATGCAGTGTTTGTGATGGTCGAAAACAACCAAGTTGAGGAATACACCAAAAAATGCATCGGGTGTTTCTATTCCTGTTTTTTGTTTGAATGTTATTACATCTTCAATAGCACCAATGGTTTCGTAACCCAAATACCCAACTAACCCTCCGCTAAATCCCGAATAATGAGGGGAAGTATAGCCCGCAAATTCATCAACACGTTGACTGAGATAGTTATAAATTGACATAGAAAAAGTGGTACTGCTACCGTTTTTCTCAACGGTTATAGTATTTCCTTTTGCCGTGATGATCTCCGAAGGCGAGCACCCAATAAATGAGTAGCGTGCCATTCCTCCAATACCTTCAACCGACTCGAATAAAAACCGTACAGGGGAAAGCGAACGCAATCGTTCGAACGCAATTACCGGCGTTAGATGGTCGGAGGAGATTGTCCTTACCGAGGGTATTTGTTTATACCTTTGCGCCAAATCTTTAAAAACCGAGCTATCCATAATCTTTCTACCTTATAAACTAAAAAACCCCTCACAGTGGGTTACTATGAGGGGTTCTTAATAAAAATGAAACTACTACATAAAACTCACTAAATAGGTGTACGCGGGCTAAAACGCCAAGTACGCCATGAGTTAAATACGTTGTATGTAGTATTGAAATTTTTCATAGTTCAAATGTATAAAAGAAATACACATCTGTCAAGGAGTAAATTTCAAAAAACTACTTTACCGGGTTACCTTCTCTATCAAGTAGAATCGGATCGCCAAATCCGAGTTGCTTTAATTTTTCCATTTGTGTGGCAGCATCACCAACAAAAAGGTAAATCATTGCTTCGGGATTGATATACTTTTGTGCAATCGCTTTGTGTTCTTCGAGTGTCATTGAACGCAAGAGATTTTCATCACGCTTTGCGTAATCAAACGGAAGATTGTAAAGAGCAATTTGTCCTAACATTCTGTTTAATGCTCCAATAGTTTCAAAACGAAGTGCATTCGATTTGATGAGAGCGTTTTTAGTGAACGAAAGTTGCTCGTCGGAGATTCCATTGCGGTACTTTTTCATTTCATCACGGAAAATTTCTCCTGATTCATAAGTTGCGCTCGACTGTACGCCTGATGCTGCAACAAATGAGCCGGTGTAAATGCTTCCGTTAAATCCTGAACGTGCACCGTAGGTGTATCCTTTTTCCTCGCGGAGTATTAAATTGAGTATGCCGTTAAAGCTGCCACCGAGTGCATAGTTCACTAAGTTAAGTTTAGCAAAGTCTTCGTTCATCTGGGTAACCGAAGCACCTCCTATGCGTATTTCGGTTTGTTTTGCACCGGGAACATCAACAAAATAGACTGCCGATTTTTCGAGCGGGAGTGCTTTGAACTCACCGGGTAAGTTTACTTGTTTTGCTTTCCACGATGTGCCCAACTCTTTAAATACTTTTACGGCTTCTTCTTTGGTGATATTACCGGCAACGGTTAAAGCACTTGCTGAAGGTGAAAAGTAATTGTTGTAAAAACTCTTTACATCTTCAAGTGTAAGAGCACTTACGGTTTCTTTAGTACCTGCTATTGGGTAACCGGCAATGGTGGAACTGCCGTACATTAATTTATCAAATACCTTAGCAGAAATGTTTGGAGGTGAGCTATTACCTCTGTTGATGAGTTCTGAAGTTTGTTGTTTTATTCTATCGAACTCTTTGCTATCGAATCGGGGAGTTAATAACATCTCGTTAACTAACGCAATGGTTGCATCGAGATTCTTTTTTAATGTTGATACGTTAACTGTTACGTTATCACCTGATACACCAACGGTAACCGATGAGCCCAACATTTTAAGAGCATCCTCGAACTCAAGAGGAGTTTTGGAAGCGGTTCCTTCGCGGAATAATCTTCCAAATAAATTAGCCACACCAGCTTTTTCAGGGGCAACAAGCATTGCTCCGCCTTTAACTACAATTGAAAGCTGAACCAGCGGTAACTCGTTTTGAGTGATACCCAACAGTTTTAATCCGTTAGGGAATGAGTTTTCCCAAACGGTAGGCAATGTAACCAATGGCTCTTTTCCAAAGGCAGGTTTTACATTTCTATCAAACGATGAAGGCAAGTTTACGCGCTCTGATTTTTCGGTGCTAACGGCTTGTTCTTCTGTTTTATCAGGGGCTTCTTCAACAACGGGGAAAACGGATGAGCCGGCAACGGCTAATTCGGGTTTCCCTTTGGGAACAAACGAGGTTAATACATAATTTTTATTTTTTATGTATTTGTTATACACTGCCCAAATATCCTCAGCAGTAACACTTAATTGTGCGTCGAGGTCATTTTTGTAGTAATCTACTGACCCCGCAAAAACTGCATAATTTGCAAGTGTTTGGGCTTTAGAGAGATTGCTTGAAAGTGAGCCATAAAACGAGGTTTCGATTTGTGCTTTTACTCGCTCTAAGTCCTTGGCGGTGAATTTCTCTTTTTCAAACCGTACAAATGATTCTTCAATTGCTTTAAGCACACTATCTAAATCAACAGTAGGGAATGTGCGTATGCGAATGTTAAAATCGCCTGCAATTTGGCTTGAGGATTGAAATACTGCTGCACTTGGTGCAAGTTTTTTCTCTTCAACAATAGTTTTGTAAAAGGGGGTATTTTTTCCATCGGAAAGTAAATATCCCAAATAATCGAGTGCATAACTTTCTTTGCTGTACTGCTCAACGGTAGGGAATACCATGTTAAGCTCAGGGGCATTGGCAAAGTTATCTTCGTGCATTGCTTTTTTTGTTTCTCCGAGTGAAACGCGTTGCACTTTAAGCGGACTAATAGGAGCCGAAGGTTTAATTTCGCCGAAGTATTTTTCAACCCACTCGCGGGTTTGTGCTTCATCAAAATCACCTGCTATAACAATAGTTGCGTTATTGGGTCCGTACCATTTTCTGTAAAAGTTTTTCACATCCTCAACGGTAGCGTTTTTCAGATCTTCAAGCGAGCCAATAACTTCCCAGCTGTAGGGGTGTCCCTCGGGGTAGAGGAGTTTGGTGATTGAGTAAGAAGTATGTCCGTAAGGTTGATTATCAACACGTTGGCGTTTTTCGTTTTTAACAACCATTTGTTGATTTGCAAATGCTTCGGGTGTAACGGTAGGGAGCAACCAACCCATGCGGTCGGCTTCCATCCAAAGAACCATCTCAAGGGCGTTATTGGGTACTATCTGATAGTAGATGGTTCCGTCTTGCCAAGTACCACCATTGAGTGTACCGCCGGCTTCCTGTATATACTTAAAAAACTTATCTTGGGGTACGTGTTGCGATTCTTGGAACATCATGTGCTCAAACAGATGCGCAAAACCTGTTTTACCCACTTCTTCGCGGTTCGAACCTACGTGATATAAAATTGAAACTGCGGTAATAGGGTCGGATTTATCGTGGTGTAAAATCACACGCAACCCGTTTTGGAGTTTGTACTCTTTGTAATCTATTTTAACCTGTGCTGTGCTTACTCCTACAAAAAGGGCAGCAAATGCAAGGAAAAACGTGAGAAATTGTTTGTTCATAACAACCTTATGTATTTTTAAATGGTTTAAAGAGTGTAATACATTATTTTAACGATGGTTGAAAAATAAATATAATTCAACCTAAAATCAGCATAATTGGATATCACTATGAATAAAGATTTATTCTTCACTACGTTGTTGCAACGCAGGGCATCGTTTAAATGCTTAGTACCCGTGCGTTCGGAAGCAACACGATTTGTTGAAGATTTGATGCAATTCCTTTTCCCACATTTTACCGAGCAAATTTATTACACGCCCGAGGAAATGGAAGCTAAGTTTGTTTTGTTGCAACGAAACTTAAAAAGTATTGTGAGAACGTTAGATATACCCGATTCACCCAATAGAGATACCGTAGCTGAAGCGTTTTTTGAACAACTGCCTGCTGTGTATAATCTCTTGATTTCGGATGCCGAGGCAATTTACGCAGGCGACCCCGCTGCTGAGAGTGTGGATGAAGTAATACTCGCCTACCCGGGATTTTTTGCTATTGCTGTGCAACGTTTTGCTCATATTTTTTATAATCTCAACGTTCCCGTTTTCCCTCGCTTGCTTACCGAGTATGCGCATCAACTTACGGGCATTGATATTCATCCCGGCGCTTCCATAGGTCGCGGTTGCTGCATAGATCATGGTACGGGTGTGGTTATTGGCGAAACTTCGGTAATAGGCAACAACGTTAAAATTTATCAGGGTGTAACACTTGGTGCGCTGAGTGTGGATAAAATAATGGTGAATGTTAAACGTCATCCCACGATTGAGGATAATGTTGTTATTTACGCTCAGGCGGTAATTCTCGGCGGTGATACCGTTATCGGACATGATAGTATCATCGGCGGAAACTCGTGGATCACTGAATCGGTTCCCCCAAATTCTATTGTCACGCATAAAAACGATGTACGTGTGAGAACAGCGGGCGACACCACAGGAGCAATTGATTTTTGTATTTAATATTTTTCTTCGGAGAAAGCAATGCGCGCTAATTCTGTTATTGATTTAATTGGCAACACGCCACACATACGCATCAATAAATTGTTTGGTGATAACTACGATGTATGGATGAAGTTGGAGCGTCAGAATCCCGGAGGCAGTTTAAAAGATAGAGTTGCCTTGGGTATGATTTTGGATGCCGAGCGTAAGGGGTTGTTAAAACCTGGTGGAACCATTGTTGAACCTACTTCGGGTAATACCGGCATTGCGCTTGCTATGATTGCCGCAGTTAAAGGATACAAATTGATTTTGGTGATGCCTGAGAGTATGTCTGCCGAGAGGCGTGCTATAATGCTTGCGTATGGCGCTGAGATTATTCTCACACCACGCGAACAGGGCATGAGGGGGGCAGTTGAGAAGGCATATAGCATTGTAAAAACGCAAAAAAATCACTGGATGCCTATGCAGTTCGAAAACCCTGCGAACACAGCAATGCATAAAATAACCACTGCTCAGGAAATTGTGCGCGACTTTCCTAATGGCTTCGATTATTTGATTACAGGAGTTGGTACAGGAGGGCACATTACTGCATGTGCTGAGTATTTGCAAAGCAAATTTAGTGGTATGAAAGTGTATGCGGTTGAGCCCGAGTCATCAGCAGTATTACAAGGCGGAAAACCCGGTCCTCATCAACTGCAAGGTATTGGTCCCGGGTTTATTCCAAAAATATTAAATCAAGATATTCTCGATGGGGTGATTAGCGTTCCCACAAAGGATGCGTTTACCTATACAGAGCGCGCCGCAAAAGAAGAAGGACTTTTTGTTGGAATCTCCACGGGTGCATCTCTTGCAGCAATCGCAAAAAAACTACCTTCAATTCCCGTGGGTTCGCGCATTCTTACATTCTGCTATGATTCCGGCGAGAGATATCTCTCCGTTGAAGGTCTTTATAAATCATAGCCATTGTGAGCCAAAAGGTAAATTCTTTACTTCCTTACACTCACATAAACGGTATTACTAAAACGGCTTTCGTTTTGTCTTCTATCTAATGCTGTAACAGAGTAGAGCACCGATTGTTCATCGCCGGAAACTCTATCAATAAATTTAGGATTTTCTGTTGCAGGTATTATAGCAACTATATATGAGTTGTCGTTTTTCTTTATCTTTTTTCTGCC
>CALKUG010000251.1 GCA_937996765.1 uncultured Ignavibacteria bacterium | reverse complement strand
AATCTCTTCATCCGATTTGCCGGGTATTACAAGGTCGGCATATGTAAGCGATCCGTGGAAAAGTTCGGTATCAATTTCGATTGAGTATAAACCCTCTTCGAGTTTTAAGTACAACTCGTGTGTAATACAAAAGCCCCATTTCTTATTGTAATAACTCGTTACATAGGGTATAGCATTTGGCTGCTCCGGTAGAGTAAACAAATGTGGTTTAAGCTCATCGAGGGTAAGTTTTCCGCTAAATGGAATGCTATATCCAACCAAATGGAGGTTGTTTTTACTAAAATCTGCAATTATTTCACCAGATGGTGAGGTGAGTTTGGCCGAATTTACCTTCCACTCTTCGGGGACTTTCCAATCGAAACACTCTGTGCCAGAAGGCACTTCATATATATTTAGAGGAACAATACTGCTTAATATTTCAAGAGTTTTTCTGTTTCCATCTCCGGTTAAACTTCTGTTTATTGGGAATAGAACTTCCAGCAACGATTGTATTTCGTGATTTGTTATCATTGACTTGCCTCAACAGCACTAAATGTTAGTGGGTATCCAAATTTTTTATATGCCAACTTCAATTCCTCTTTTGAGTGTTCAGTGAGTAAGTAATGTGGATCATTTCGGCACGACAAGAGTAATTGCTCTACAATCTTTTGTACCGAAAAAGAAAGCATATTTCCTTTTGTCAACGTAAGCTGCTTCGTTCCTTCCAAAGATAGAATTGCCGCATGAATTTTTCCCCAATCGTAATGAATGATATTTTCACCTTTAGGACGAACTCTATATTGAATAGTGACAGAAGTTTCGTTATTGCAACTATTAACCTTTCCGTCAAATCTCTTTAAATACCTATAGGGCGCATTAAACATCTCTTCAACATAGTGTATCAAAGTAGTGCTTGAAACTTCTGAACCAAAATGTAAAATCGATGCATCATCTTCGTAAAGAAATTGCCAAAAGGATTCAATTCCAAATACATTTTCATTTGGCTTTACAGTTGAGATGTAAGGGAACAAAGGCAAGAAACTAAATATTGGTGTTTTAGTACGATTCGAAGAAAATCTCGTTCTTAGTTCTTCGTTTAAAACTCCCACCTCACAAAGATCCGATTCTACATTAAATATTTTTGTCTTAGGAAACGAATAATTAAAGCAAGGGAAAACCAGCTGCTGCTCTTTTGACAATTGAATAAAGAGATTTAAGTAGAAATTACTAAGTTCTATTTTTGATACAACATCAATGGGGAAACCAAAGGAAAATAAGTCCGTATGAACAAGGGAAATCTTGTCCTTGTCAGATAAAACCTGCCTGAGTGTTTTTTCAATAAGGGTAGTAGAGTTTCTTTCCATCATTTCAGTAAATTAAATTGTTCCGGAATCCACAAACATGTTTGTACCAGTTATCGAGGATGATTTCTCGGATAGCAAGAATTCAACAGTGGCTGAAACAGATTCTTGCTTTGTAGGATTCTTGAGACTTGTCCTTTTAAAAATCCGTTCTTTTTCATCATCACTTAGAGATGCACTCATATCCGTGTTCATAAATCCTACAACTAAGCAATTAGAACGAATTTGTTTTGCCCCCCATTCTCTGGCAATATTCTTTGAATAGGCTTCTATTGCTCCTTTAGTCGCAGCATAAAAAGATAATCCTTTATATCCTGTGTGTGCAGAAATGGAGGAAATGTTAACAATACTGCCTGCGGATTTATTAAACAAAAAGTTTTTTATGAGATGTTTTGTCAAGACAAAAGTTGAAAAAACGTTTGCGTTGAAAATAGTTGAAACACGTTCTAAATTAAGGTTAGTGCTTAAATCGTCGTAGGCCATTGCGGCGTTGTTAATTAATCCACAGTACGAATCGGTGTAGGGAATATTTTCTTTCAAAAAAACTTCTAAAT
>CALKUG010000250.1 GCA_937996765.1 uncultured Ignavibacteria bacterium | reverse complement strand
AAAAGTAAAGCAGGTGTTGTATTAACCGGAGGAACCGCTTTATTAAAAGGATCCTTAGACCTCGTACACGAAGTGTTTGGTCTTAGAGGAAGAATGGGTTTACCAACTACTTCGTTTGTGCAACCGTTCCAAGATATTGAGTTACCATCGTACGCAACAGCTATAGGTCTTCTTGAAGGAGTAGATCCTGAAACGCAACACTACGAACTGATTAGAGAACCAAAAGTTTCAAAAAAAGCTACGGAGAAGCCGAAGAAGCCACGCGCTGCAGTTTCTTCAGAACAGGGGGAAAATATGTTACTCAAACAAACTCAAAAAGTGACCGACTTTTTCAAAAACATTGCGAGTCGGATATTAGAAAATTTTCACAAGCTATAATCCCAGGAGAAATAATGAGCAATCGCATCTTACTCGATCAAGAAGAGTTACCAAAAACAACTTTCGCAACTCTTGACAGCATTCTTACACTTTCAGCAAATTTGAAAGTTGCCGGTGTTGGCGGTGGCGGCTGTACCGCAGTTGAATCTATGATTAAACGCGGATTAACAGGCGTAGAGTACATCGCTATTAATACCGATGTTCAGTCACTTAATAGCAATCCCGCATCGGTAAAAATTCCCATTGGTACTAAACTTACAAAAGGTTTAGGTGCCGGAGCAGATCCTAACGTTGGCCGCAAAGCTGCTGAAGAGAACAAAGAACAAATTCAAGATGCACTTAAAGGTGCTGATATGGTTTTTGTTACCGCCGGTATGGGTGGTGGCACAGGAACCGGTGCTGCACCCGTTGTTGCACAGATTGCTAAAAGCATGGGCGCACTTGTTGTTGCTATTGTTACCAAGCCATTTGGATTCGAAGGAAGTGCCCGCTCACGTAACGCTGAGCAGGGTATTAAAGAGTTACGCCAACACGTTGATTCGTTAATAGTTATTCCTAACGATCGACTTTTCAATATTGTTGAAAAAAATACCAACGCTTTTTCAGCATTTGATAAAGCTAACGATATTCTATTTGAAGCAACGCGCGGAATTAGCGATATCATTACCGTTAAAGGTTTGATAAACGTTGACTTTGCGGATGTTAGAACTGTTATGAGCGCAAGTGGTATAGCTGTTATGGGTGTTGGACTTACCAGCGGTGAAAATCGTGCGGTAGAGGCAGCTCAGAAGGCAATATCAAGCCCATTACTCGAGGGTATGAGCATACAAGGTGCCAGAAGTATTTTGGTGAATATGACCGGTTCTGAAACAATGACTTTGTTTGAAGTACATGAAGCAATGCAAGTAATAAACAGTGCTGTAGGAACTCAGGATGTCAACATAATTTTTGGTGCGGTTCATAAAGAAGATATGAAGGATTTCTTATCAATCACTGTTATTGCAACTGGATTTGAACATGCGGAATCTAAACCAAAAAATGTTCTATCAATGTCACAAATAACTGCTTCAAAACAAGAGCCAATTCAAATTCCTGTTGCACCTCCTCGCTTTGGCGGTACCATTTTTGTTCGTCCTACCGATCTAAATAATCTTGAAGCCCCCACAATTGGAAGAATGGCAGCAAATGGAGCTACAACACAACAAGCACCACAATCCGGCTTCTCATTTAATGATGTACAGAATAAATCTGTAGAAGATTTTTCGAGATCAAGCAGACCAAACAATCGTGCCGATGAAGAAGAAGCAACTGCATCTTCATTCTTACGCTCGTTAATGGATTAATTTTCTCCGAGTGAGGTTACTCACGTTCGGATTATAGCTGAAGGGCGGTTCTCCGCCGCCCTTCTTTTAGTCTACTGTTGAGCGTGATTCTAATAATGCGTCTCCATCATTTGTTCGTGTAAGAAGCATATGATTGGGTCTGCAACACACTGAGCAATCCTCAACAAAATCCTGTTTTCCGGGGATTGTCAAATCAACCCACAAATAATTGTCGCTTCCGCAATAATTACACATCCATACAAGTTCTTCATCAGCTTTCACTTCATTTCGATGGTGATGAAGCTTTTCATCTTCGCGATATTCTTCCCACGGTTCCATAGTTCTACTCCTTGAAAAAAATGAGAACTTTGTTCACTTGACACAAGAGAAACTACAGTAAATTTTTATTAAACCCAATACCAAAACAGGGTAAAAATTTTTTATTATGGCACCAGGTTATGTAAAAAATACTTCAAAAAATATGTAAATTACAGTTTGGCAATGATTATCACTCAGGTAGGCAAATGACAGAACAACCCAAGCCCTTATCCAAACTTTTATTTGATGAAGTAGTGCAACCGTTCATCGATTTAATAAAAGCACCCAAAGCATTGTGGGGTGTTAATCTTTCCTATTTGTTTGAAGGCATAACTTATTTTGGAATGCTTTCACTAATGACCATGTATTTTAACGATTTTGTTAAACTAGATGATGTTTTATCGGGTCGTATGGTCGGGGTATTAACTGCTGGAATTACCATTGCCATGCTTCTGCTTGGGGCAACAGTAGATTTAGTAGGTGTTAGAAAAGCTTTAATCACATCATTGGTATTTATGCTTATTGGGCGAGTAATACTAACATTGGCACCCGGCTTGGGCTCAAGCGGATGGCTTTCATCAATTCATATAGCATCAATGATTGGGATTCTTGGAATTGTAATCGGTTACGGAATTTATCAGCCTGCTTGTTATGCAGCAGTTAAGAAATTTTCAGATGCCAATGGCTCTGCAATGGGCTATGCAATGCTCTATGCTGTTATGAACTTGGGTGCTTTTATTCCCGGAATAATATCTCCACCTATACGCCAGAGCTTTGGAATCTTAGGTGTTTATTGGGTGTATGTTCTACTTACAGTTGTTGGAATTGTTTCAGTAGCCCTACTAATTACTAAAAAGTCGATTGCTGATATTGATGTTTTACGAAACGCGGGTGCTGCATCTCAGGAGAATATAGACAGTGCTGTTGAACCAATTCCTGAGAAACTCTCTGAAAAGATTAGTTATTATTTAAAAAACTTCCCGCTTAAAGATTTACGGTTTTTATATTTTATTTTTATTCTGATGCCGGTTCAAACATTATTTGCCCATAATTGGCTTACATTACCCGCTTATTTCGAAAGAGCTTTTACCGGTACGGTTAGCGAAAACTTTGAGTTCTTTGCGAACATTAATCCGTTATTGATTTTTATTCTAACTCCAATTGTAATAGGAATTACTCAGAAACGTGATACCTATAACATGATGATTATCGGAACGGCCGTTATGGCATTACCAACGTTTATACTCACCATGGGGCCAAACATCTATGGTGTTTTTATTTTCCTTTTTATAATGACGATTGGTGAAGCAATGTGGCAACCTCGGTTTTTGCAGTGGGTTGCAGATATTGCTCCAAAAAATATGACCGGAATTTATATGGGTTTGGGTCAGTTTCCTTGGTTTATGACCAAAATTGTAACCAGTATGTACAGCGGTTGGTTTTTGATGAATTATGTACCCGATGGTGCTTCTCCTGAACAAATGCACTCAGAGTTTATGTGGTTTGTTTATGGTTTAATTGCTTTGATTAGTCCGATTGGCTTATTGGTAGCTAAATCGTGGATGAAAAAAGGATTTAAGACAAAAGCAGAAAATTGAAATTAGTAAAAACATTTTCTGCTTAAATTCTTTTTTAGTGGCATAATGTTTAATTTAGCGAATGTAAAAATCGCCTTTAATGAATATAGGTATTAGCAAATGCGAACTTTAACTTTTCAAATTCTTTTTTTGATTCTCTTGATGGGCAATTTATTTGCTCAGAGTGAGCAGTTACAGGTGGTGGTAACTGATGTTAAAGTGAACGCTATATCTTCACCCCCGCAATCCTACAGAGCTGATAACACGCTTGAGGTACAAACTTCTGATAAAATATTTGTAAGTTTTGCAACTTCCTCACTTCCGGATGATGGAGTTGTTAAATTTGATGTTTCATTTAACGGAGTTAAGAAGTTTTTTAGGGATTCGAAAGAGGGCGTTGATTCAGTTCAACTCTCCGATATGCCTGAGGGATTAAATGTACTTGTAGTAAAGCCCTCTGACGCCTTTGGGAATGAATACCCTTCGCTTATTATGTATTTGAAAGCAAAGAAAACAGATACAACTGCTTCTGATAGCGATGAACTGGCTTTCACCCCACTAACAATTGTTGCACTCGGAATTTCAGTTCTTTTTATAGTAATTACCATAGTTCTTTCAGTAAAGCTCTCCGGAAAAAAACTCGAAGTCAGTAGTACAAAAGCCGAGGAGAAAGAAGATTACAAATATCTTTATGAGCGACTGAAAATTGAGCAAGATAATATTAAGAGAATTAATAATATGCTCAGCGAAAAAATGCAATCTATGCAGGCAACCATAGTTGAGCTTGAAAAGGGAAATAACGACTTAATACAACAAAAAGAAAAATTAGTTGCACGTAAGGTGCAATTGGAAGCTCTGCAGCAGCAAAAAGAAGAGTATTTTGCTATGGCAATTCACGATATAAAAAACCCCGCTGGCACTATCCGCGGATTGGTTGAGCTTATCAAAGATTACGATCTTACTGCCACAGAACAGCATGAAATTATTGAGAGTTTAATTAATTCAAGCGAGCATATTTTTAACTTAGCTCAAAAAATATCTGCGGTGATGTCGCAAGAGCAAGATGTAAACTCTTATCAACTTACAATCAGTTCACTAAAACAAGCTGTGGATGATGTAGTAGCTATCAATTCTCCTTATGCACGAAGAAAGGGAATTAAACTTCTTAATAAATCATCTAATGCCACACCTGAGGTGATGATGGATTTTGATAAAGTAAAAGAAGTTATTGATAACCTGGTAAACAATGCAATAAAGTTTTGCCCCACCGGAGCAAACATTATGGTAAGAACATATTTTAATGAAAAATCAGTTATGTTCGAAGTCAGTGATTCCGGTCCTGGCATACCTGAGGAAGATAAAAAGAAATTGTTTTATAAAGGTGCCAAACTCAGTAATAAGCCCACGGGAGGGGAACAGAGCACCGGACTGGGTTTGTGGATAGTTAAAAAAGTTATTGATGATCATAAGGGACAAATTTGGGTGGAGAGTAAAATTG
>CALKUG010000249.1 GCA_937996765.1 uncultured Ignavibacteria bacterium | reverse complement strand
GGTGAAATGAAATGCACATGATCAGAAATTGATGGTATCAATATAGAGATCCCTTAATCTAAAGTCAATGATAAAGTGAAGATATAACTATATAGTGCATAAAAATAAACTATAAAGTGAAATAATAGCATTTCATTTGTTTACATCCTCCAGAGTTCGGCACTGAGGGGGAGGTCGTTAAGATATTTTCTTGAGTTGCGCCAGGTGGGGTAGTGTGTGTCCAATAGGGTGATGAAATTGGCGTTGTGTGTGGGCTCTATCAGGTGTGCCATTTCGTGAACTATCACATACTCAAGTAAATCCTTTGGTTTTTTTACCAGCTCGGTATTGAGCCGAATGTTGCGGTCTTTAGGATTACATCCGCCCCAGCGGGTTTTCATTTTTTGTACAAAATACTTGTTAACCGTAACGTGCAGTATGGGTTCCCACTTTTTAATGAGTTGGGGAATCTCTTCATGGAGCAGAGCTTTGTGCCACTGATGCAAAAGTTCTTTTTTCTTTTCGGTTGTTGTGTTGGGTCGCACTTGTAAAACAAGTCGTTTATGCTCCAGTATAATTTGGGGTTTTCCAACTTTCTCCTCAATGTGAAGCAGGTACCTTCTGCCCCAAACGTAATGACTTTCGCGAGTAACATATTCCCGTTCACTCAAACGTTCTTGATTCTTAAACTCTTCTCTTTTTGCCTTTATCCACGGTAACTTTGTTATGGCGTAGGCACGTGCAACATCCAAACGGGTGTGCAACGGAGCCACTAATCGTACATTGCCATTGGGGGGATGCACAGAGAGGTGAACATTTTTTACGTTCTTAAACTCAACCTCGATGATAATCTCACCCAAAACAATGGTCTTTATCATTTGTAACCCTGTTGCTGCTTTATTAACTCGAACAGCCGTATTGTCGCTTCTCTGTCGCTATTCATAAGAGGGTAGAGCGCATTTAAAACTTCACGTTCTCTTATCTCATCACCAATCCAATCTGCGGGGACTTCCTCTCGCATTGTTCTATCAATGCTAAGAGCAAGTTCAATTAATCTGATATTTTCATCTCCGTATGGAGCCACTTCCTGTGCACCATCTCTACTTGTTAACCCTCGCTTAATAGCCGGTAAATTATTAAAAATGACCATTGCCTCGCGATTACCCATTAATTCTGCAGGAGTGTTACTATCGGGTTCTTTTCGAATCATCTTTTTCGCCAGTTCCTCGGCTTTTCTCAGGAACTCTTCATACTCCAAGGTTTCTTGCCGACTTAACTTTATTAAATCTTCCAGAAGTTTCGACATTTTTTCGTAATACTGCGGGTCGGTTAATTGGTCGCGTACAATTATTTTGCGGATATTATTGATAATACTATCAGCAACGTTTCTGTTGGAGAGATTCCCTTTTTTGTTCAACTGTTTTGCAATGACATCATTGATACCTGTTGACACAATTAATTCTAACAACGAAAAGTTATTCACCCCACCCAAATCCTCGGCATCATCTGCTTTGATGTAGGTATTGATAAGGTGTCTCATGTCTGCTTCATAGGGCTTTATGTCTAATTCCTCACCCGAATGTTTTTTGACGGCGGAACGTATTTCCGCGTAAAATACTGCATCATTGTTTATTGCGGTTACTTCTTCAACCGAATAACCCGCTTCCTCTAAGTTCTGTGAAATATCGGCATAGGCTCGCATAAAAGTTGCAGTAGCTTTGTAAAAAGAAATGCGTAATGCTTCTGTTGTATGCAAGGCAGTTGCCTCGGCTGCATTACCGCAGAAATAAAAAAGATATTGCTCCACCTCTTGGGGGTGTGCAACGGGTTCGCAAAGATATTTGAGCGCTTCACGTGCTGCATCCAGTTTTTGTTTCCCTGCAACAAGCCAATTTTTGAGATCAATGTTGTTCCCTGTACCGTCTTCGGTATCTAACTCATCGGAACTATACACAGAAATTGCGTCTTGTACTTCTGAAAACATTTCCTTAAAGTCAACAATGTGACCAAAATCTTTGTCGTCACCATCCAAACGGTTAGTTCTGCAAATCGCCTGAAAAAGATTATGATCGCGCAACTCACCATCGAGGTAAATATAGGTACATGAGGGTGCATCAAACCCCGTTAACAGTTTGGATACAACAATGAGCAACTTGAGATTTGCGGGCTCATAAATAAACCTTCGTTTCATCTCCTCTTCGTATTTTTCGGTAGAGATGCCGTCTTTGAGTACATGCTCCACATACGTATCGTATTTATAGCGTTCGTCACTTCCCACGGGTTCGCGAGAAATTAAATTATGATTGGGCTCGTATGAAGTGATTATTCCGCAATATCTGCCAAAATCTGTATTTTGAAACAATCTATAGTAATGGCAGGCATCGTATATAGAGGCAGTAACCAACATGGCGGTACCACGATTATTGTTTAAACGGGGTTTTAATT
>CALKUG010000248.1 GCA_937996765.1 uncultured Ignavibacteria bacterium | reverse complement strand
ATACGATTATTAGGTAATAACGAATGGAGTAACAATGAAAGTTGATTTAAAAGCAGGATATATTCTGCCTTCGGATTTGCAAGCATTTGGAGCAGATAAGAAAAAATCTGAGAGATTAGAGAAGAATAAAGATTCGTTTGAACTTTCTTCAACCCCCAAAGTGTTTGATAAAATCAATAATTTTTTAAATCTTGGAAAATCGGACAGATTAGATGTAAGCGATCTCAATTCAGCTGAGCGAGAAGAGTTTTTGCAAATGCTCTCAAAACTGCTTCAAGCAGGGGTTGTTGGTTACGAGATGCTCGAAATAGATGGCAAAATAGAAAAGCACTTTATAGTTAATCAAATTGGTAATCCAAGAACTAAGGGTGCTAAAGTAAAGGATGTAGAAGAATAAAGAAATTGGTTACCAACTACTTACTAACACAACCGTAGATCGAGGTTGTACCCAGTAGGTTTCTTGACCAATCATAGCATTATTGGGTACCGCTAAAAAATCAAAACCATCCAAACGTGCAGTGTCAATCATCAAGTTCCACTTTAGTTCGTGGGTGAGTGGTGGAAGCTGAAACTCCAGAGCACTCCAATACGAATTGCACATTACGTGTATAAATTCATTTTCACCGGGTAATCCTCGCAGAGTATATGCAAGTGTACGAGAGAAGTGCCCGAAATCAGGTTTATTTAACTCCGTTCCGTGCCAGGCAAGATATTCTCCGTAGATATTATCGTTGTTATTCCAAAACTCTTCTATGTTGAATATGTTTCTTGTTTTTACAAAATGGATAGTCTTCTTAACAAACTCAAGAATTTCTTTGTGTTGCTCAATCTGACCCCAAGGGAACCAACTTAACTCATTATCTTGACAGTAAGCATTATTGTTTCCTAATTGTGTACGCCTTATTTCATCACCCATAAGCAACATAGGTGTACCTTGAGAAAAGAGGAGTAATACAAATAAGTTTTTGATTTGCTTAATACGCAAATTTTCTACAGTTTCATCCGTTGTAGGACCTTCGATACCGCAATTCCAACTATAATTATCGTTAGACCCGTCTCTGTTATTCTCAAGATTTTGAAGGTTGCATTTGAAATTATACGAAACCAAATCATTTATTGTAAATCCATCGTGGGCAGTAACAAAATTCACTGAGCGTTTACTATCGAATCCGGAGTGATTATAGATATCGGGACTTCCTGTGATGCGATGCATCATCACAGAGCTGAGTCCAGCATCTCCTTTAATAAAACGACGAACATCGTCTCTAAATTTTCCATTCCATTCAGCCCATTTTCTACCCATAAATGAACCCACTTGATAAAGTCCTGCCGCATCCCATGCTTCAGCAATAATTTTTGTTCCGGCAAGAATTGGGTCAGTGTCAATTGCGAGAATCACAGGAGGATTTTGTAAAGGTTGACCAGAAACATCACGCGACAAAATGGATGCAAGGTCGAATCTAAATCCATCAACATGCATTTCCGAAACCCAAAATTTTAGACAATCGATAATCATTCGATGAACAACAGGGTGGTTGGCACTTATAGTATTACCGCAACCCGTATAATTTGCATATTTTTCGGGGTCTTCATCCAATACATAATAGGCTTTATTATCAATACCACGGAATGAGAATGTAGGACCTTCATCATTACCTTCTGCGGTATGATTAAAAACTACATCGAGAATTACTTCTATTCCCGCTTTATGCAAGGCTTTTACTAAGTCACGAAATTCATCAAGTGTTCCATGGTAATCTTTTGATGCACTATAACCATTATGAACAGCAAAAAAGCCTACAGGCGAATAACCCCAGTAGTTAATTAATGGGGCTTCTACATCCAAAGCATCGAATTGTTGGCAAGGTAATAATTCAACTGCAGTGATGCCCAATTCAACGAGATAAGGAATTTTTTCAATCATTCCGCGGTAAGTACCACGTAAATTTTCTGCAACGCCTGAAGACGGATCTTTTGTGAACCCACCAACGTGCATTTCGTAAATTATGGCTTTGTCATTAATCTTACGAGGTCTATCATCATCAGACCAATCATATAAATTAGTATCTATTACAACACTTTTGTAGCAATGAGCTACATTGTCGCCATCTTCTATAGCTGCATCACGATTATATGCTGCAGAAGAAATAGATTTTGCGTAAGGATCTAATAATACTTTTTCGCCATTAAACCGCAGACCTTCTTCGGGGCAAAAATCTCCATGAACGCGGTAACCATACAACTGACCGGGTAGTAAATCTTTAACAAATATATGCCAGTAGTCAAATGTTCTATGGCGTTTTGGATCGAGGAGAAAAGAAGCTGGGCGTGCATCAAATTCGTCTGCAAATAGGAGAAGTTCCACAAATTTTGCATGGCGAGAGTAAAGGCTAAAATTAACCCCTTCGGGGTAAACAGTTGAGCCGAGCGGATAACTCCGCCCGGGCTCAGATTGTAATCGTTTCAATATAATTAAAACTCAAATATTATTGTAATTTGAAAATCGCATTACCATAAGCAGGTAAAGAAACTTCCAGTTTATTTCCGATTATTCTAACATAAGAATTATCTATCACATTTACTGCACCTTGTGCCGTATAAAAATCGGGAAGATTAATAGTGAACGAAACCGGCTGCGCACCTTTGTTCAAAGCGACAACCAAACGGCTATCTAAATTTGAACGCACATAAGCATAAACATCTTTATCAGCTTTAAGTGTAAAGAAGTCACCGTAGCGGAGAGCAGGTTCACTTTTGCGGAGTTGAATGCGTTTAATAACCTTATCTAACAATGCTTTTTCGGGAGGATTTAAATCAGAATCGAAACGCATCATTCTTCTGTTATCGGGGTCTTCAGCTCCGGTCATACCGAATTCACTGCCATAATAAATAACAGGAATACCGGGGATTGTGAGCATGTATGTTAAATATAACTCTTGTTTATCGAAGGTGGTTGGGTTATTAACAATCGGAGGTTTTTCCCATCCAAGGTTGCGAACAGCTTCTCTATCATCAGGGATATCGCCATCGGTGTAAGCTGCATAGCGAATCTTATCGTGACTATCCATCACGTTACCCATTTCATGGAGCATTCCGTAAACGTTAAATGTACGTTTCATTTCTTTATCGAGTATGCTAAAATCACCGTTTGATTGGGTGAACACAGGTATAGCTGTATCGTACAAGTTAAAGTTGAACTGCGAGCTTAATTGCCCGTTATTAACGTACGAACTGATTAAATCGTATCCACCAAAGGTTTCGCCGATTTGATAAACTTTGCCACCTGTTGGGTTAGGAATTTTTTCGTGAAGCTTACGAGTAAGAGTTCTCCAGAACTCATTGGGTATATGCTTCACTGCATCTTGTCTGAAACCATCAGCACCTGTTTCCTTCAACCACCAAATTGCATTTTCTGTCATCCAGTTAAGAGCAGCCGGTGATTTTTGGAAATCAAATTTTGGTAAAAATGTTTCAAACCAAGTGGTTAAACGATATTCATCCCAAAGACGTAAATTTTTCCGACCATTACCTAAATCGTATTGACCAAACCAATCGGGGTTCTTTTTATAAATTTCGTTGCTTTCATGAACATGGTTTGCAACTACATCGAGTAGCACTTTAATATCTTTTTTGTGGAAGAGTTTTACCACTTCCTTAAATTCTTTCATGGTACCAAATTGCTCTTCAACATCAGTTGAATTTGAAGGCCAGTATCCGTGGTAGCCACTGAACCAACGGTAAGGAGCAGGGAATTCACGATGAGCCACATTTGGAGCTTGATAAACAGGTGAAAGCCAAACGGTATTAACGCCTAATCTGTTAAAGTAACCATCGTTTAACTTTGCACTAAGACCTGCAAAATCGCCACCGCGGTAGTTTGCCTGTGGGAATAAAGAATCTTGCGCGAGAGGTTTGTTGATAGAAACATCGCCATCAAAAAATCTATCGACCATTATTGAATAGATTATGGCATCGTACCAAGTAAAAGGGTCTTTATTAGAATATGGTTTGCTGTTGTAAGTAAGGATAGATTGCATTGGTGCAACTTGTCCACGGTCCTCAACAACCACACGAACATATTTTTTGCCTTGCAGCAAAGAAGCTTTTATGGTAACATGAATTTGCGAGCCCGAAATTTTTACTGCCTCGTTAATAATTTGATTATCAACAAGCACATAAACATTGGCCGCTGAAAGGTCTGCATTCGCTAAACCTTTTGTATAGTTGAATTTAAAAACTCTATTTGCTCCTTGAGTCTCAAACCCTGCCAAGTGAGCAAAGTTTTCAACGGGAAATTTGGGCTTTATTAAAACGAGGGAGTTATATCCACCAAAACCGTTTGAAGTTGAGTCCTCTGCTTTGGGGTCTGTAAGTTCAACTCCGTCTGCAAAAAATCTGTATTGGTAGTTACCTGGTTCAACCGGAATAGTAACAGAAAATACTCCATCGCCATCAGGATCAGTCATTGGGAACTCATCACGATTCCAGCTATTAAAACTTCCAAACAAATTCAGTTTGGCATATTTTTTAGAAGGGCGCAAATTAAAAGTTCTGTAGATAGGTTGATTGATTACCACAGGGATTGCGTATGTTTTACTGCTCGAAGTCAATGAAACAACTGTAAATCCTTCTGCTCCAGCGTCAGCTGCTAAGGTAATTTCTTGAGTTGAAGAGTTGAAAGTAGGAGTAACTTTGTTATCTCCCTTTAATACAACGTTTTTATAGTTGGGGGCATAAAAAAGATCGCTGATGAGCACTACTTTTTTAGTACCTGCGGTGAGATTGATCGTTTTAATGAGATCTTCATTAGTCGGTTTAGCTACAAGCGTAAACGAAACAATGAAGAGCGCAACTAACACGTAGTTTTTCATAGGTTATACCTTGATAGTTATTCGTTAGTGAGTTTAAAGTCGAATCAGAATATACGACAAATTTAGTTAGTACATAACTGAATTTGCACTAAGTTCCTGAGGAAAATCTCATTTAGAGGACTTATTTTCCGTCCTAATTTTAGCAATTTTATCGGTACCGATGGTGTATTTATTCTTGGGTCGTTTTTCGGTTACGGCTTTAAGAATTACATCCTTTACCTTTGTGAGTTCCATTCCTTTGCCGTTTACTTTGATAGCACAATCTATAAATTTTTTGTACTCTTCGCCATAAAGAACTCGTGAGCGAGGATGCATACCTTTAAAAGTTCGTTCGGTACTAAGGGCAAAATTTTTAACAGCAAGAGTGGTAAATGCACCGGGCTCAATAAATACAACGGGTATCTTCCAGGGAGCAAGTTCTTCTCGCAGTGATTCGGTAATAGATTCGAGCGATGCCCTGGAGGCACTTAAAGGTGAGAGAAAAGGAGTAGCAGCATTGCTACCAATGGCTCCCACAGAAATAACTCTCCCGTTTCCTCTCCGAATCAGGGGAAGGAAAGCTTGTGTCATGGCAACTTGACCAAAAACATTAATCTCAAAAACCCAACGCAGGTCATCCAATGCCATAAATTCAATTGGACCCTCTGTTATAACAGTAGCGTTATTAATAAGGGCAGCAATACCATTTTCTCCAACATAGTGGTCAACGGTAAGTACGGCTTGTCTGATAGAACTTGGGTTGGTAAAATCCAATAACAAAGTTACCAAGTTCTTTGATGACCCCAATTTAAGTTCCTCGGCCTCTTCCACCGAACGAGTGCAAGCAAATACTTTGTAACCCAATTCGTCTAAGGCCAAAGCTGTTACCTTACCGGCACCACCTGAGGAACCGGTTATTACCACGGCACCTTTATACTTCATAGAACTCTCCGTTTTACATTCCTTAAATATAATCACAGATAAGATATAATTTGTATTTCTTGTTTCAAATACGTCGATAATCGATAGAAAATCCTTTAATAATGAAAAATATTCATTATTATTTCTCGGGTCAATAAAGGATTTTCGAGGAAAAATTCACGATTTTTTCTATCTTTGTTGACGATAATTCC
>CALKUG010000247.1 GCA_937996765.1 uncultured Ignavibacteria bacterium | reverse complement strand
GCGCTCTTCTTTTTTATCTTCCTGCTTTTTATCTAACGAGGTAATTAAATTTTTAATTTGCCCCTGAGCTCGTTTTTTTATTTCTAACTCTTCTTTGAGCGAAGAAGCATCCTTTTTAATATCTTCAACTGCTTGTTTTTTCTCCTGAATCATTTCTGCAAGGCGTTGCTCTTCCCCTTCTTTTTCTTTCAACAATGCAACTTTATCGGTGTGTTCTTGTTCAACTAAAGTTTTTGTTGAAGAAATCTCGTCCTTAATTCCTTTTAATCTGTTTAACGATTGCTTGCCTGCACGCGAAATTTCGGAAAGGTATTTTAATCGATGTGCTACTTGATAAAACGACTCCGACCCTAATATCAAAAGAGCATCATCATAAAAACTCCGCTTGTACGCGTTTACAATATACGCTGCATAATGTTCGCGCAAGGTGGTTTCATCGTTCATTATTGAGGCGAGCTGTGTTTCTGCTTTCTCAATTCTAATTCTTCTCTCTTCTTCTTCTGAGCGCAATCCATTCAGGACTTCGTTTAACAAAAAAGTTTGCCTGTTATATGTTTCCAATAATTGGTAGTTCTTTTTTTCTTCTCGCGTGGCAAGTTTGATTGCAGCATTAAGACTATCTATTTCTCTCTGCACGCGCTTAAGCTCTGCACGTTTATCTCCTCCATCACCTCCGCTTTGGGCAAGGGCAAATAGAGTGAGAAGTAAAAGTATGAGTACTAATCTACCACGAGATAACATCTACACCCGATGGAAGTTTGAAATCAACGATAATGTTTGGTTTGTTTACTTCGAGTTTATCATATTTTATCGAAATTTGTTGTGCATCCGATAAGTAGCGTATTGTTATTTGATGAGGATATACTGAACCATCAACCACTTTAAAGTCTGAGTACTCGGCTACAATACGCAAATTACCTTGAGCATCTTTTGTGGTGTAGGAGGTAACCATTAAATCTTTTATACTCACATTGTAAGTGGTGGTTACTTTTGTATCAGGGTTTTTGTAACTCAGTATATACTCTGTTTCATTTACCTGATAACTATCAGGTTGTTTATAGAGTTGTTCCGAGAGGTCCACGGCACCAATAAAGGCATCGTTTAATTCGCTAAAAGTCAAATTGATTTTAAACATCTCTGCCAAAACGTCATCATCAACATTCCCTTTGTAAGCAGTATTATTAATAACGTCGTAAAAGATAAAATCTTTTTTTGCTACAAGCGAATGAACAAGTTCTATTTTAAAGGGACCGTAAATACTTAATAAAAGCGAGTCTGGTCTTGATACAGAAACCCTGAACGATGCACCGTTATCGAAGTTAGGTGTCACTATTTCCATATCACCGTTTCCACGGAAATTTCTAATTTTTCTTCTATTTGCCTCTAAACGTTTAACTAATCGCTCAGCGGAAAGAATTTCATAATTAGTGTTATCATCTTCTTGTTGTTGTACCGAGGGCGAGCACCCGGGTAATAAAAACAATAGTGCAAGAATGGCTATTGCTAATAAACTTTGTTTCACTTATTTACTCTCTAACTGTTCAATTTTTGATTTAATTCTACTGTTTTCAGGTTCAAATGTTAATGCTGTTTTGTATGCTACTTTGGCTTCAGCAGTTCGTCCTAATTTAACTAACACATCCCCGAGATGTTCCGTTACTTCTTCTCTGTCGCCTGCTACTTCAATAGCTTTTTTAATAAACGTATAAGCTTCTTCGTATCTTCCTAATTGATAGAGCACCCAACCTTTGGTATCTAAGTACGATGCGTTTTCGGGCTCTGCTGTTAATGATTTTTCAACCATTGCTAATGCATCTTCCAAACGGACCCCTCGCTCGGAAAGTGAGTAACCATAATTGTTGTTGAGCAATGGGTCTTCAGGTGAAATCGCCAAAGCAAGATTAAACAAACTATCGCTTTTCTCATAATTTTCTGCACCGTTATAAATCGAAGCTAACACTCCTATTGTTTGTGCATCTGTGGGATTGAGTAAAATTGCTTTTTGCAAATAAACAATTGCAGCACTATCCTGTTTTAATGTACTGTAAGTAAAACCCAATGCAGAGGCAGATTGCGGGTCTGAAGGATTTGCATCATAAGCAGCTTGCAAATGGATTACTGCTTTTTCGTTATTTCCTTCTTGTGCTTCCGATAATCCTAAAATGAAATTAACATAGTAGTCTTTAGGAAACTTTTCAACCGCTTGCTCTAACAAGATAATCGCTTGAGCATATTCTCTGTTATCAAAATACAATCCGGCTAAACGTACCCACGCTTCAGGATTGTAAGGGGCATTCTCTATCGCATAATTAAATTGTACTTTTGCAGTATCATTATTTCCCTCGCGTGCAGAAATAGCCCCGAGAAACAACGATACTTGCCAATCGGTTGTATCTTTTGCTATAACATTAAAAAGTGTTTTAGCGTTACCTAATCTTAATGAATCCTCAAATGAGCCATAAAAAAATGTTGCGGCTATTTCAATTTTAGCATCCAGACGAACACTTTTATCTTTCAGAAGAATTTCATAGTTCTCAACTGCATCATCCCATTTTTCAACACCGATATAAATCGATGCAAGTCGTTGAATATTTTCTAAATCATCAGGGTAGAGTTTTTTTATGTTCTCAGAGTATTGAATTGCTTCGTCATACTTTTTAGCACGTACATAAAACTCGACCACCGTTTTTTTAAGCTCAAGATTGCGGGGGTCTAATTCTTCCAATCGTTTTACTGCACTTGCTGCCTGTTCAAAATTACCCAAGCGTTCGTGGAGTTCTGCAATCCTCACTAAAACAATCCACTGCTCACCTGCATATTGTAAAACTGTGTTGTAAAGATCTAACGCCTTTAATGGTTTATCTGCTTCATACAGTGCTGCTAAATCGTAATAGGTCATTACACGTGTTGAGTCAAGCGAGAGCATACGTTCAAGAACAACAACAGCTGAATCTTTTAATTTGGACGCTACAAAAATTTCCTGCATTAAATTCAAGTAATCCATTGTAGTGGAATCCAACGATACACATTTCTTTATGTTGTTTAGTGCGGGAGAAAGCCGATTGAGTGAATAATTACTTTTTGCAAGAGCATAGTATATACCCGGTTGCTGATCGTATTGTAATGCTTGTGTATAATATTCTATTGCTTTCTGAACGTCACCATCTGTCTCAGCATTAACACCCGTAAGAAATAAATCCATAGCTTTGAACGGGTCTTTTTCTGCTAATTCTTGTTCCTCTTCCTTTTGCTGTTGTACAGTTGATGGGGAACATCCCAGGAAAAATACCATGACCCCAAAGACAAATAACAAGAGTAGTGTTCTCACATTTTATCCGATTTTGAACGTTGCGCGACACCCATATTTTTTGGTGTGCTTACAATTGATTGGTTTAATGATTTGTTTAGAAAACTTTGAAAATATATTTTTGTAAAGATAAGGATTTTTTATGCAAATTTTTGACTTCGGAATAGCGCACTGCTGGGAATATGATATTGATTTTGTTACAAAACTGGAAGCAGTTTTAAAACAACAAAAAATGTCAGTTATTCAATTAACATTCGACAACGTTAAACAAGTTACCGAAAAGGTAAAAAGAGGAACGTTGCATATTCGTAATTATCTCGACAGGGCTTGGGATGAGGACGAAATATTCGGAAACTTAGGCAAATTGCTTGTAGCCAATAACACGAGGATTTTTAATCACTACGATAAAGTCCCTCACGCTATCGATAAAGCTACTATGCACCTCGAGTTTATTACTGCGGGATTAAATGTTCCGTACTCTATAATTATACCCCCTCTGAGCGAAGCTGAGAATATTTACATTTCGCTTAAAGACTTAGCGGTGCTCGGCAGACCCTTTATCATCAAGCCTTGCAACACAACCGGTGGCGGAGTGGGTGTTGTTACAGGTGCTGAAACACTCAGTGAAATTCTTCGTGAGCGTTTTGTTAACACTAACGATAAATATCTCTTACAGAAAAAAATCTATCCCAAATACTTTAACGGCAAACGGGGTTGGTTCCGTTGCTTTTGGGCGTTTAATGAAGCTATTCCGCTTTGGTGGGATGATACCACACATGCGTATCAACCTTTAAGTGGAAACGAGGTTTTGCATTACGAATTGGAACCCTTGTTCTCACTCACACAAAAGATTGCAGGAATTATTGAACTCGATTTTTTTTCCACCGAAATTGCAATTGATGACCAGCATACATTTATTGTTATTGATTACGTTAACGACCAATGCGATATGCGAATGCAATCCTCACATTTTGATGGTGTGCCTGATTACGTTGTGGATAAAATTATCGTAAATCTCCTTAATGAAGTAGCATTAACCAAACCACGAAGAACACGCACCATCTCAAAAAAAGCTGTTGTTGTTGAAAAAACTCCCGTTAAAAAGGTTGTCGCAAAAGTTGCTAAACCCACAAAAAAGGAAACTCCTGCAAAAAAAGTAACAGCCAAAAAGCTAACCGCTGCTGTAAAAACGAAAAAGGCGGAAACCAAAAAGAAAAAACCGGAAACTAAATAGCGTTTTTTGAAGAGGTGATTTAATAAATTGGTAAATTTACCGTTATGAAAATAGAATATATATTACTCTCAGTGGTTGCTGTTGCACTCATAGCTTTTGCGTTGTGGAATTTTGTCTTTTCAGTCTATGAAGTTAGGTACGATACCAGCTCCACCACTCTGTATGCCGATGGTACTTCAGAATTTACACTGAGTTGCGTACCAATCAACGCTTTGGGGTTTGCAGCACCGTTTAAAAGCTCCTACACTACATTTTCCCTACAAGAAGGTGCAGAATTGGTAGAAATAGTTTCTTCAAATAACGACTCGGGTCAGATTAAACTCCGTGCAAAATCTACCCCTGGAATGGTTACACTTTTAGTTAAATCGGAACTGTCTTTACTCCCTACCTCTTTTGAAATAAACATCTTACCAAACGTTGCATAAAGCATATAATTAAGCAAAGTTTGTATTTTGTTGTTTTATTTGTAATTTTACAACAACCATTTATAGTTCTACTATAGTAAAACCACCAATAACGTAGAGATACAATGAAGTTGACTGTTATAACCCGTCTTTCACACACTTTTGTAATTATATTTGCTGCTTTTTCTTCGGTATTTGCACAAGCAGGAGATCAAGCAAGTGCTTCTTATCGTTTTTTAATTGATATGCCTTCTACAGGTGTAGTGCCTAAAGGATATGTAACTGTAGGCAACGAACTGCTACCCGGAGGGGTTCTTCTCTCCCGGCTCGACGTGGGTGTGTTTGATGGCGTTTCGTTTGGAGTTTCTTACGGCGGATTAAATGTCATCGGAGCCGGTGACGTTGAGTGGTACAAATATCCCGGAGTTAACCTCAGGGTAAACTTGTTTAAAGAAGGTCTTTCGATGCCGGCACTTACCATTGGTTTTGATTCCCAAGGAAAAGGACGATTTTTCCGCGGAGACGACCGCTATGAAATTAAATCACCAGGATTTTTTGGCTCAGTAAGTAAAAACTACGGATTTCTCGGTTATATGAGTTTACACGGAACTATCAACTATTCTATTGAGCAAAAAGAAGGCGATAACTTTGTAAATGCTATGATAGGTTTCGAGAAAACCATAGGACCAAAAGTTTCACTAATGTGCGATTACAACTTCGGATTTAACGATAACACTGCAGCTTATGGCAGAGGAAATGGTTATTTAAATGTAGGTTTGCGTTGGTCGGTTACCCCTGAACTTACACTCGGCTTTGATTTCCGCGATTTACTTAACAACAAAAAGTGGAGTCCTTCAACCGCCGACCGTGCATTACGCATAGATTTTATGCAAAAAATCAACTAAGCGTTTGTTTATTAAAACAAACGTCTCGTGCCATCGTACATAAATTTTGTGATGCGAACACTCAATTGTGCAATAGCGGCATGAATGTTTTTTTCGGGGACAGTTAAACCGTAGCTTTCGGCTATAAACTTATAGTTGTCTAAAATCGAGTTGATACTCGCCATAACCCCAAAATCACTATAATAATACACCGCATCGGCAATTGTTTCGCCGTATTTCTCAAAAAACACCTTACCTGAAATAGAAGGTTGTTTACGTGAGCTACCAAAAAACTCGTGTAAATCCTTCAAATACGAACCCCAATATTCTCGTAACAATGTATTTCGTTTAATAGCGAGGTATCTATCGTAAAATGAAGGAACCACACTATGCACCTTGGTATTACCGACAGTAATAAAAAAGTATTCTTCAGTTTCTTCCTCTTCATTTCGGGCAATCATCCAGTCGGAAATTTCCGCCCAAGGGGCAATTCCCATTACCTCTTCCTCGCCTGAATCAATCCAGATGTATTTACCGCGAGGAGTTTTTCCGGCCAACACCGCCCAGTGATTGTAATCCCAAACACAAATAACGATGGATTTACCCTGATCGAGGGCTTTATCAATAACCGATTTTGTTTTTTCGTCCGAATCAAGAGTGTATGCTTTTGCTGAACCGCCAAAAGTCTCAATACCGCGAATAATATTTTTCTCGTTTATTCCATCTTTATCCGCTTTTTCGATAGATTTAACTTTGCGCCCCAACTCCATAATCGAAGCAGGAATCCCTACCAACTGCAAAGCATTCGAAATTGAGTGTAATCCGCAGGAACTATGTCCCCCCTGTTTTAGAAAGCCAATTTGAACAAACATAAGTAAATCCGAAAAATGATGTACTTAAAATTACGACAATTAAACAAAAGGAACCGTGGTTAGCGGAATACGATTCGTCATAAAAGTCTTAACAATTTCCGCAAAATCAATGGGTTTTTCAAGAGGGAATAAATGACTCTCGTTATCTAACATAGCAAACACTGCATTTCCAAGCGATTTAGCAGCTGCACCGGCAGTTATTTGAAATAAAGGACGTGAATTTCTACCCGTACCAACCCAAGCCGGGAAACGAAGTTGTTTAAGGTCATCTGCGGTAATAGGTTTAGGATACTGTTGTTTAATCTGCAATAAGAGAGTTTCTTTTTTCTCCAATTGACTCTTCTGAATCTTTTTATACTGATTCGAGAAATACGAATCAGCAACACCCGAAGCATTAATAAGCGAAACCACAGCCGAATCAAGCATTCCCTTTTCCACAAAACCGGCAATTGGTTCAAACATCTTAGTTGCGTCTTTTTTGAAAATTTCTAATTCGTT
>CALKUG010000246.1 GCA_937996765.1 uncultured Ignavibacteria bacterium | reverse complement strand
AGAGTTCACAAAACAAAAAAAGAGCAACTTTTTAGGGTTGCTCTTTTTGCTAAGGGACTATGAAAACGTTAGGAAGTTATAATCTGTATCCTATACGTAACATGGGTAGAAAATCAACGCCTGAAATTTCAAACTTGGCATTGTCTATTGTAATGGATTTGCTTTCTCTGAAGTTAAAACCCACCGATGCCTGAAAATAGAGTTTCTCCCAAATAAAGAGTTGTATTCCGGGTGCAACACCGAAATCTACAGTACGAAGTTTCTCCTCGCCGCCAGTTGAAACATTTCTCACCTTCCAGTTCCGTGATTCAACAGAGGCCGACACAAAAACGCCGTAACAGAGAAAATAATCCACCGCTGCCCCACCTGAAAAGCTATCCATAAAACGTTCAAAATTCTCGTTTTGTTTGGATGCAAGCTGCTCGAAGTTCATTGTCCCCCCATGTTGCATTTCAGCTCGAAACCTAAAATTGCCGTAGCGAACGCCTGCGGAAATGTGATACCCTCCTTTTGTGGTAAAACAGCCAATTTGACTCTCCAATTCAAGATGACACATCTGCGTAGAATCAGTTTCGGTACAGGTCTTGCAGTCTTGCTCACCCATTTTGTTTGAAGTATCTGCATTAACCTGTGAGTAAACACCCATTCTATTCTCTGGGGTAAATTTATTTATCAACGTAACAGGGGCATCCATGCCTGCAAGGTAAATAGGGTAGGAGTAATTATTTATATTTTCTTGTGCATTAAGCGTTATAACTAAAACGCCCAAAGCGAGTATGAGCTTTTTCATATTGTTCCTCGATGTTATTTTAAGAAAGTGGAAATCGTAGGAACAAAACTACTATTGCGCTAAGAGCTGTGCATTAACTTAAGATAATTAATGCTACAGTTGGGGGAGATTCTTTTTCGAAATCCTTTTACGCATTCTGCTTAAAGAAACAGGTGTTACTCCAAGGTATGAAGCAAGATGATACTGAGGAATACGCGCAAGTAAATCAGGGCGTGTCTCCAAAAATTTAATATAACGTTCTTCGGGTGAAAGATATCTGAACTGATCGAGCGAAGTTTGATTTCCGATAAGTAATTCGCTGCTCATTTTGATAATCATTTCTTGAAGCTTAGGCACTTTTTGAATAAGCTCGGCATTACGCTCAGGGATACCAACAGAGATAACGGAATCCTCAAGCGCAGAAAGGTAATACTCCGAAGGTTGTTTTGTGATGTAGCTTGCGGGGGTAATGGTTTGATTCTCTGTATAAAAATCAGTATTACGTTCCTCCCCATCAACTAAATAGTAAGAGCGTACAATTCCTTTCATTACAAAAAAACACTCTTTTGCTTCAACGCCCTCCGCTAAAAGAACCGTATCCTTGGGGAATGACTTAAAATGAGTGTATTCCTCGATAATGCTTATCTCTTCATCAGTAAGCGCAATGTATTTGCTAATAAAATCTATTACTATGTTTTCCATAAAATG
>CALKUG010000245.1 GCA_937996765.1 uncultured Ignavibacteria bacterium | reverse complement strand
GGGTATCCCACCGAAACCGTTACAATCGGGGGGTCAACATTCGGGTACTCACGCACACCCAAAAACGTATAACCCAAATAACCAAGCACAATAATAACAATCGAAAGCACCATCGAGAGAACAGGACGGCGGATACTAACAGTAGATAAACTCATAGCTTACTCAACCACCGATTTGATTGCAACTTTTGCCTTCGGACGCAATTGAATAACGCCGCTCACAATAACCGTATCACCTGCGGCAACACCCGAGATAAGCTCAACCGCTGAAACAGTTCGCAACCCAACCTTAACAGGAGTTAACTGAGCAACCCCGCCTTTATACACAAAAACCTTCTCACCCGTTGCATCAGGCAGAATAGCTTCAGTAGGAACCATCAACACATTATCGAATTTTCTGCTACCAAGCGAAACCGTAACAAAACTACCTGGTCTATCATCAGCACCCGAACGAGCCGAACGAGCTCTGAAACGTTGCGTGCGTGTGGCTTCATCTATTCCGGGTTCCACCGCATAAATAACCGCATTACGTTCACCTGCTGCCTCATCGCGCGAATACACAACATTATCACCCTGTTGCAATTTAGAAGCCAACTGTTGAGGAACCGAGAAATCAATTTTAATAGAACTTTTATCCGAGAAAGTGGCAATCGCCGAAGAAGTAGTAACATAACTCCCCACCGAAATACTCTTTAAACCAACCACACCATCAAACGGAGCTTTTATTTCAGTCTTTTCGATTTGTGCTTGGTAGAAATCAACATCCGCCTGAATTAATTGAACCTCAGCCACTATGTTATCGTATTCTTCTTTTGCAATACCGTTTTTTTCCAACAATTGCTTAGCACGATTTTCCTTATCGCGCGCAAGTTCAAGCCGCACTTCCGCCTTGCGTTTTTGAGCTTGAAGTTCAGCATCATTCAGCTTAACCAACAACGTACCCTGTTTAACAAACGAACCCTCACGGAAGAAAATCCCTACCACCTTACCCGCAGATTCAGGCCTCAGTTCAACCTCCTCATTTGCCAGCACCGAACCAATAGTAGTAAAACGCGAATCCACACTCTCAGGCTTCATCACCTTAACCCGCACATCCACCGTCCGGTTAATAGGCCCCTTAGCCACAAAAGTCGCTTCCTTTTCACCAGAAGCATTATAAAACCACACAACACCAACCACCACCAAAACTAAAGCGGCAAACCACACCAAGCGACTACTTAAAAAATTCAAAGTTCACATCCATGAAAAAAAGGTAAAAATTTAACTAA
>CALKUG010000244.1 GCA_937996765.1 uncultured Ignavibacteria bacterium | reverse complement strand
GAAGAATTACCTCACGAGTATTTTACACGAGAGGGTGATGATGTTTATTACGATCTCCACCTGAGTTTCCCTGAATTGGTTCTTGGTACCGAAGTTGTTGTTCCTACCTTATTCAATTCTACTAAGGTGATTATCGATCCAGGTACACAGCATGGCAAACTACTTCGAATGAGAGGGAAAGGTATTAAGCGACTTAACCAAAATACCTTTGGCGATCAAATCATCAGAATCAGCGTTATAGTTCCTAAGCATGTTAATAAAAAAGAAAAAGAACTGCTCGAAGAATTAAAAACGTTACCCGACTTTAAACCACACGCTTAATAAAAAGAGAGGGAGTTCGGCTCCCTCTTTTTTTGCTTTTATCTACCCACCTATTGAATCTTATTGTAATTCTCTGCATTTTAACTTATGATTGTTTAATCAATACCTATTTTATAACTTATTAACTTACGATGAGGTAAGTATGGCTCGTCTTCTTATTCTCGGAGGCGGCATTGCAGGTCAAACTGCAGCGCTTCACGCTCGCAAAAAATTGGGGCATCAACATGAAGTAATAGTTGTAACTCCTAACAGTAAATGGAATTGGATTCCTTCCAATATTTGGGTGGGAGTCGGTATGATGAAAACCGAAGATGTAACTTTCGATTTGGCTCCCGTTTATAAAAAATCCGGTATTACCTACCTTCAAGCAAAAGCACTAAGCATCAATCCTGAAGGTGAAGGTTCATCAAGCACTCCTTTTGTTACCATTGAATACACTTCACCCGAAAAAAAGGGTGTTACGGAAAAAGTTAAATACGATTATTTAATAAATTCAACCGGACCAAAACTCAATTTTGATGCTACTAAAGGGCTTGGTCCTGAGAAAAATAGCTATTCCGTATGTACTCCATCCCATGCTACTGAAGCCAATCACCATCTTCAAGAATCTATTCAACGTATGAAAAAAGGCGAAAAACAAACTTTATTAGTTGGAACCGGGCATGGTAGCTGTACCTGTCAGGGAGCTGCCTTTGAATACATTTTTAACGTTGAGTATCTATTACGTAAAGAAAACGTACGCGATAAAGCAAACGTGCTATGGATTTCAAACGAAAATGAACTCGGTGATTTTGGTATGGGAGGCATGCATATTAAACGTGGTGGTTACATCACCCACAGCCGTGTTTTCACAGAGTCGCTTTATGCTGAGCGTGGAATAGATTGGATTACCCAAGCACATCCAAAAGAAGTTGAAAAAACACAACTATCTTATGAAACCCTTGATGGTGAGGAAAAAACAGTATCGTATGATTTTGCAATGTTGCTCCCACCCTTCAGCGGTGTTGGACTAAAAGCATACAATAAAGTTGGCGAAGATATTACTCCTACTTTATTTGCTCCGAGTGGGTTTATGAAGGTGGACGCCGATTACACCCCAAAAACCTATGAGCAATGGTCGCCAAAAGATTGGCCGGAAACTTACCAATCACCTGTTTACAAAAATATTTTTGCAGTTGGCATTGCTTTTGCTCCCCCTCATGCAATTTCAAAACCAACTGTTAATCCCAACGGTATTCCAATTTTCCCAACTCCGCCACGTACAGGAATGCCTTCCGGAGTTATGGCTCGTCAAGTTGCATTCAACATTGCAGATATGATTAATGGTAAGGCTGATGAACCCACCCGTAAGGCATCATTAGCACGGATGGGTGCAGCATGTATTGCTTCAGCAGGGGCAAATATGCTTAACGGTACAGCTGTATCAATGACCATGTATCCCATAATCCCAGACTTTGAGAAATACCCCGAAGCAGGTCGTGATTTACATTATACTACCGGCGAAATAGGATTGGCAGGCCACTGGATTAAATTCTTGTTGCATTATGCCTTTATTTATAAAGCAAAGGCCAATCCGTTTTGGCGTGTTGTTCCCGAATAAATAGGAGTTTAAAATGATTGTAAGAAATCCTTTTGGTCAGAATTATTACGCTGCAGTACCCACAAAATTAACTCGATCTTTGAGAGTAAATTTGATTTGGCAGCTTTTTCGGTTTCTGGTTATTAATATCAAAATGCTACGAATGGTACGTAAACACTAAATAGTGTTAAATTATTTTTACGATTACCCCGCCAAAGAGTATATTGCGTAACAAATTAATTTTTTAGTACAGATGAGCGATATACTCTTGGTTTCGGGTTTGAGTATCTCTGAAAAAGGGATGCGTTTTGTTGAGATGAGGCATAGTGCCTCAGCAGTGGAAATTGTTTCCACGGCTACTTATTCCTACCCCGAATCAACCACGTTTATCAGAGAATATTCCGAAGAACAGCTTTATTCTTTGATTGAAGAAGGTGTTCAATTTCTTAATTTGCAGGCCCCCCTCACTTATCACCCAACTTCTGTTTCAATTTCTCCCGCATTTTTTCTTCATGCAATGATGCAAGAACCCCGTGGATTTTCAACAGGTGACCTCATTGAAGAAATTAGGTGGAATTATTCATTACTTGCTCCCTACACACAAGAGGATGATCTTGCTATATCTTTATTCAGAAATTCTATTACGCCTAACGATATATCAACTGCCGCAATTAACAAGCGAATTTTAGTTACAATTAATAGAGTTTGTGACGAGCTTGGAATAAAGTTAAAAGCGGTTGAGCACTCTACACTTGCTTCTATACGAGCTATAACGAATTTTGAAAATAATACATTAGCAAAGTTTTTAGTAATGCATCCTACGGAAGAAGGGATGTTGGTGTATTTGGTTGTTGGCGGTCAGATTCTCTTTATGCGAACAATTAATGCCAAACTTACCCCGGATGTTTATTCTGCATTAACAAGTCTTTTAGCTCAGGAACCACTGAATTATTTGATAACTCCAAATGAGGAAATTACTACGTATTGCGTAGGTGATTTTTCTCAAACATGTCGTAATACTGAATTCCCCCATTATCTAAAAGTTACTGAAATCTCTTTACTGGAGCTAACACACGGCGGTGTTGAAATTCCCTCGGAGCTTGTTGGTGAAGCACCCGCATTTATTCCTGCTTTGGGAACAGCCCTACGTTTAACTGAAAGTGTTCACTTGTGAGATTGCGTATAATTTCCGGAGAGTTTAAACGTAGGCTTATTGAAACCCCGCAGAGTTTGGCTACTCGCCCTATGACCGACAGAATGCGTGAAACTCTATTTAACATAATCGTTCACCGCTTCCCGATATATGATGCAAAAGTATTAGACCTCTATTCCGGCTCGGGCTCAATTGGTCTCGAAGCCCTTAGTCGTGGTGCCGAACATATCACCTTTGTTGAAAACGGCTCTCATGCAATCCCCATTCTCGAAAAAAACATTGCAACCCTACAAGTGCAAAACCGAACTACCGTTATGCGTACCGATGCATTAGGTTTGAGTTCGATGAAATCGCATAAACAATACGATTTTATTTTTGCAGACCCCCCGTTCGCCTCGAACGATATTCATACCATTTACCACAATCTTATCAATAACGATTTTTGCACACCCGGTGGCGTGATTGTTATACAACGTTCTATCGAATCTCTTGAAGCCGATATTGCGGCATTTGGAATAGAACCCAACCGTATTATTGGCGGCTCTGCCCTTTTCCTCGCGAGATTCGAAGAATAACTTTCCCTTGATTACTTACGTTTTGTGGAATTTTTTTTGAGAAATTTAAGTTTTATATTGTATATGTGTTTAGACATAAGTTTAAGTTTTAAGCATTAAACGAGATAAGGACGAGAACATTATGGCAACTTATAATATACATAAAGCCGAAACCCGCGGACACGCACAGCACGGATGGTTGGATTCGTACCATACATTTAGCTTTGCGGAATACTACGACCCAAATCGCATCCATTTTGGTGCTTTGAGAGTGTTGAATGACGATACCATAGCCGGTGGTACAGGATTTAGCACACATCCTCATAACAACATGGAAATTATCAGTATCCCGCTCGAGGGTGCATTAAAACATAAAGATAGTATGGGAAATGAGACGGTAATTACCACAGGAGAAATCCAAGTAATGAGTGCCGGTTCGGGTATTCTGCACAGCGAGCATAACGGAAATGCAGACCAAATTGGAAAATTTCTGCAAATTTGGGTTATTCCTCGTACTCGGGATGTAACACCAAGATACGATCAAATTACAGTGAGCAAAGAAGATAAACGGAACAGACTGCTTCAGGTACTCTCGCCTTCGAAAGATGATGCAGGTGTTTGGATTCACCAGGATGCTTGGTTCTATTTAGGATTATTTGATGAAGGGTTCAAAACCGAAGCTTCCGTTAAAGGTGAAAGTGTAAGTGGATTCTATGCTTTTGTTTTAGAAGGTACATTTGAAATCGATGGTCAAGTTCTCAATCGCAGAGACGGAATGGAAATCTCAGATGTAGTTTCAATTTCTATTAAAGCACTTGCGCAAGACTCTGAGATTCTTTTGATGGAAGTCCCCCTGGTTTTTTAGTGCAGAGATAGTTTAATAATCACCTTTTCTTTTTAACTTCATTTTGATAGCGCGTGGTATGGAATGAGTCTAAATGCATCAACAGTTTCGTAAGTACTTCGCGCTCATCCGAAGTTAAATCAGCCAATACATCAGGTACAATACTCAAATTGTTGTAGGTTTCGAATAATTTTTTCTTTCCCGTTTCGGTAATTCGCAACAATCTCTGTCGTTTATCTTCGGGGTTTACTTGTTCAATCACCCAACCCATGCTCAGCATTCTTTTTAGTATATCCATTCCTGTGGTTACTTCGAGTAAATTTTCATGTATGAGTTCTTTTTTGCCACATTCTCCCCTACTATCCAACAAAGCGAGCATGGCAAATTCTTCGGAACTACTGTACCCTAAACTATCAAAGATTTTTTTTGAGGCATGTTTTGTGAATTTTTGTAAACGGGAGATAAAATATCCTGCCTTTGCACTTGATACAATATTACCGGTTTCCGCCCCGTGAGTATCAAAGTACTCCATAAGCTGTTTCTTTTTCTCTGATGATGGCATCTCATCTTTTCGCTGGGTTAATACCCAAACAGCAAAATGCTCAACATCAGGAACTCCACCGGCGTTTAAATAGAGCTCCCATTGTTCAATCAATGGTATATAAGATGTCTGTTTTTCCATACTCACTTAAAAATACTACAACAACATACTATTATAACATCGTTTTCGTACTAATAATTTCATAAAAGTGTTGAAACCATAATTGGAACTAAACATCTTATCATTCAATTATCTCAATAAAGAACAGTTAATTTAAATTAATGAATTGAATACTATGAACAAGTTAATGGAAACGTTAAAAATGAAGCTAAACGGAAGCACTTTAATAACTCTTGCACTCGCTTTGGGTGTTGTATTTTACCTTTTTGCATCGAACAGCAATGACCCAAATAAAACAATTTCTGCTAAAGACGCTTACTCACTTATGACCAGCGATTCTTCTGTAGTTGTTTTAGATGTACGTACCGTTGGCGAATACCAGAGCGGACACATAAAAAATTCGCTCCTCATTCCCTTGCAAGAATTGAACAATCGTCTGAACGAATTAAAGACAAAAAAGGAAAAAAAGATTCTTGTTTTTTGTCGTTCAGGAAACAGAAGCGGTCAGGCACAGAAAATTTTAGAACAAAATGGATACAATGCTGTAAACATTTCAGGTGGTGTTATCAGCTGGAGCAATAACGGATTGCCGCTCGAATAAGATTAGAAAATAATTGAAACAAAGAAACATCCAAAAGGTTGTCTCAAATTATTTGAGACAACCTTTTTTGTTTTAAACAACTGTTTTAAAAAAGTCCTTCTATCGAAAGATATCTCTCACCGGTATCATAATTAAATGCAAGAACCTTGCTACCCGCCGGTATTTCGCTCAGTTTTTTATTAACTGCTGCAAGAGTTGCTCCCGATGAAATTCCGATAAATATTCCTTCTTCTTTTGCAGCACGAACCGCAAACTCGAATGCTTCATCTTTACTTACTTGTATTACACCATCCAAAAGCTCAGTCTTAAGAATTGATGGAATAAATCCCGCTCCTATACCTTGAATAGGGTGGGGACCTGGCTTGCCTCCGCTCAGCACAGGCGAAAGCTCCGGCTCAACCGCATAGACTTTTAGTGCAGGAAATTTTTCTTTCAGTACTTCTGCAACACCGGTGATATGCCCACCAGTGCCTACGCCTGTAATCAAGTAATCAATACCTTCAGGGAAATCAGCCAATATTTCTTGAGCGGTGGTTTCTCTATGCACCTTAGTATTTGCGGGGTTATCAAATTGCATGGGCATCCAAGTGTTTGGAGTGCTTTCTACAATTTCTTTAGCACGAGCTATTGCACCGGGCATTCCCTTTTCACGCGGCGTTAATTCGAGTTGGGCACCGTATGAAGCCATTAAACGTCTGCGTTCGACCGACATTGATTCCGGCATCACTAACAACAATTTGTATTTTTTAACAGCTGCAACTAAAGCCAATCCAATTCCTGTGTTACCCGAAGTTGGTTCAACAATTACAGTCTCAGGAGTTAACAAACCCTTTTGCTCAGCATCCTCAATCATTGCCAAAGCAATTCTATCTTTGATACTTCCACCGGGATTTGCTTTCTCAAGTTTATACCATACTTCCACATCATTTTTGTAGAGGTTATTGAGTCTGATGTGCGGAGTATTTCCAATGGTTTCTAATATGCTATTGTATTTCATCGTGTTTTCCTTTGTTTTGAAAATAAATTACTAATTGCGAGGCGGTGATCGGATTCGAACCGATGGTAAAGGTTTTGCAGACCTTCGCCTTAAACCACTTGGCTACACCGCCTTCTTCACAATCCTACTGATTGACAGCTTTTGTGAGCGCTTGGTCAAAATCGTGAATGATATCATCGATGTGTTCCAGTCCTACTGAAACACGTATCATATCAGGGGTTACACCGGAATCCTTTTGTTCCTGCTCACTTAACTGCTGATGCGTAGTTGATGCAGGGTGTATAACCAATGTTTTAGCATCACCAACGTTTGCGAGTAAGCTTGCGAGTTTAACGCTATCAACAAATTGTTTTCCGGCTTCGAGTCCGCCCTTTACACCAAATGCCAACATCGAACCAAACAGACCTTTACGCAGATAGTGTTTTGCGATTTCGTGCGAAGGATGTGAACTCAATCCAGGATACCAAACCCACTCAACACGCGAATCTGCTTCAAGCCACTGTGCTAATTTCTGAGCGTTTTCTCCGTGACGGTCGATGCGTAGCGAAAGAGTCTCTAATCCCTGTAACAACAAAAATGAGTTAAATGGACTTATCGCAGGACCTAAATCTCTGAGTCCTTCAAC
>CALKUG010000243.1 GCA_937996765.1 uncultured Ignavibacteria bacterium | reverse complement strand
CCCACCTAATTTTTACCCCACACAGAACTGATTTCTATCACATTTTTTTGTTTGAAGATTGCGCACCTACCCATACTGTGGATTTCCGTTCAATTCCAATTGTTCCTTATTCAATGTTGTTTGTGGGGGAGGGCAGAGTTCATTTATTTGATAACGAAAAACCATACAATGGTAAAGTGCTCATCTTTACCGAGGAAGTTTTTACCAATGCAGGTTACGCTTCAAATGATCTAAAGAATTCGCAACTATTTAATGACATTGAAGATAATCTTCTGCTTCTCCCCACCGATTCTTTGAAAAGTCAATTAACAATAATAATTTCTCTTCTCACGGCAGAGTTAGCCAATGTGAATAGCATCAATTCACATGCAATTCTTAAAAACTACATTCATAACCTCTTGTTAATGTGTGAACGAGAAACACACGATACTCGCGCTCCGCAGGCTGATGTTATTGATTTCACATTTGTATCTGACTTTAAGAGATTTGTGGATGCTCATTATACCGAGCATTTGGCAGTATCGGATTATTCTAAAAAATTGCTTATTACCGAAAAAAGATTGACCGCTGCAACAAATAAAATTTTAGGGAAAACAGCTAAGGAAATTATTTCTGAGAGAGTTGTTCTTGAAGCCAAACGCTTACTAATTCATAGCGGAAATTCTATTAAAATGATTGCGGCAGTGCTGGGGTTTGAGGATTCTGCATATTTCTCACGTTACTTCAAAAAACATTCAGGAAAATCGCCAGTTGAATTTCGTGAACAGTTTCTCAATTAATTCTTCCGAAAAGTACCACACTATCTCCGATTTATCCATTTAAAGGGGCTCCACAATAAGCCATTTTTACTGCCGTAAATTTATCAATTTAACAAAGGTTAGTATCATGGATAAAAATAGAGAAGCATTAACAGCTTTCTACAAAAAAGCTTTAACGGTTAACACCGAAACCAACTCAACTGAAATTCTTACCGCGGTTTTGGACGAAAATTTTGTTTCCTACGGTACGGTAGAAAGCAAAACCAAAGCACAACTGATTGCTTCGGTTGGATATTTCTGGAAACTTATGCCCGACCTTAAATGGGAACCCCAGGATATAGTTAACGAAGGCAATAAATACGTTGTTCGTAGTTTTGCAACCGGTACCCCTAACGGCGATTTTATGGGTTTACCTACAGATGGAACAAAATCATTTAAAATAATGACCATTGATATGCACAAGGTTGAGGATGGTAAACTTATGGAAGTTCATCATTTGGAAGACTGGGGCACAGCAATGAAACAACTAAAATCCTAAGACCTTCATTTAACATTATTTACGGAAAACAAACTATGAAACAACAATTTTTGGAAGTGGTAAAGTTCAAACTGAAGGACGGCGTTACTAAGGAGCAATTCTTAAAAGCCGAAAAAGATATCAGAGATGGAAGAATTCAATCTCAACCTGGATATCAAGGCAGAGAGGTTTATCTTGATAATGATAACAATTGGCTTATTATCATTACTTGGGATACAAAAGAAGCCGCAAATGCTTGGACTCCCATTTTTAATACACTCCCTGAAGGTGGTGCTTTTGCTTCACTGCTTGAATTCTCTTCAGCCAGACAAGAACACTTTACTCTCGAAAATGTATAATTAACGTGTGGACTTACACTTTCGACATGAGAAAAGTGTAAGTCCATTGTTAAATTAAAAACTGCCCTACCTACATTCGCTTTTATTACAGATTAATCATACAATTAAATACGTAATCTTATTGGTTGTAAACTCAGCAAATATAAATTGCGAACAATTTAAGAATCAGGTAAAGTTGCAGAAAATGGGGGCATATAATGCCATATCTTTTTTTGTCATAAGGGGATAAAAAGTTATATTTAGAGGTTGTTTTCAGATTACTCTCATATTATTGGTATAACACAAATGTCAAAAATTCAGATAAGCGACCTCTCACAACACGTAGGTCAAGTGGTTACGCTTAAAGGTTGGGTTTACAACAAGCGTTCAAGTGGAAAAGTACACTTCATTATTTTAAGAGATGGTTCAGGTTTACTACAGTGCATTTACTTTAAAGGCAATGTTACTGAAGAAGTTTTTGAAGTTTCGGATAAAGTTGGGCAAGAATCATCGGTTGAGGTTACGGGAACTGTTAAAGAACACCCCAAACACCCCGGTGAGTTTGAGCTTGATGCAACGGGATTGGTAGTACTCTCGGAGGCAACCGATTTCCCGATTTCGCATAAGGAGCACGGTCCCGAGTTTTTGTTAGATAACCGTCATTTATGGGTGCGCACTCCACGCCAAGTAGCAATATTACGAATCAGAGCAAGAATTGTTAAAGCTATCCGCGACTTTTTTGATGAACGTGGTTTTACACTGTTTGATCCCCCAATATTAACTCCTGCTGCCTGCGAAGGTACCTCAACACTTTTCGAAACCCCGTATTTTGATTTGGGTAGCGCATATCTCACGCAATCAGGTCAGCTCTACGCCGAAGCAGGTGCTATGGCCTTAGGCAAGGTCTATACATTTGGTCCTACTTTCCGTGCTGAGAAATCAAAAACACGTCGCCACCTCACCGAATTTTGGATGGTAGAGCCCGAAGTTGCATTCAACGATTTGAATGACAATATGGACTTAGCCGAAGAGTTTTTGGAATACATTGTTCAAAGTGTTCTTAATGATAGAATGGACGATCTAAAAGTACTTGGTCGCGATATATCAAAACTCGAAAGCGTAAAACGTCCTTTCCCACGTATCAGTTACGACGAAGCAGTTAAGATTTTAGAAGAAAATAACGTTGAGTTCCGTTACGGAAACGACCTCGGTGCCACCGATGAAACAATTATTTCGAGCAAATACGACCGACCTGTTATGGTACATCGTTACCCTTCGGAAGTTAAAGCATTTTATATGAAGCGCGACCCTGAGAACCCTAATTTGGCACTTGCGGTTGACGTATTGGCACCCGAAGGATACGGAGAAATAATCGGCGGAAGTCAAAGAGAAGATTCATACGACTTACTTCTTTCAAGAATTAAGGAACATAATCTACCCGTAGAAGCGTTTGAATGGTATCTGGATTTGCGTAAATATGGTTCTGTTCCTCACTCCGGCTTTGGATTAGGACTTGAAAGAACCGTTGGCTGGATCTGCGGATTGGAACACGTTCGCGAAACGATTCCTTTCCCAAGAATGATTTATAGAAATACCCCTTAGGTTTAAGTTAATAGTTAGGAAACCATGACCTTAGAAACTGTTCTTTTTTGGATTTTTGGCGGCTTGGCAGTTGTTGCGGCAATTGCAACCATCACTCGTAAAAATCCGGTGATATCTGCTTTATTCCTGATTTTGAATTTTGGCGGACTTGCCGGTTTGTACTTGTTACTGAATGCACAGTTTATAGCCGTGGTTCAGATTATAGTGTATGCGGGTGCCATTATGGTGCTGTTCCTTTTTGTGATAATGTTATTGCGACCCGATGATGAAAAAAGCTTTTTTGCTGAGAATAAGCAGATTAAATGGACGGGAATTGCAATTGGTACATTTTTATTTGCTCAACTTGCATACGTTATTTTTGTTGGCGTTCCCAAGCAATCCATTGTTCGTGATGCACAGCGTAGCGTTGAAATTGGTACCATTGAAAGTATCGGACGTGCGTTATTCACACAGTTTTTAGTTCCTTTTGAAGCAATAGCATTTGTGTTGTTAGCAGCTACAATCGGGGCTCTGGTATTGGCTAAAAAGAAATTTGATTAAAGGCAGATAGTATATGATTCCGTTGGAGTACTTTCTCATTATTAGTGCGTTTATGTTTATTAGCGGTGTTGTAGGTGTACTCACTCGCAAAAATGCCATTGTTGTTTTTATGTCTATCGAATTGATGCTCAACTCTGCAAACTTAGCATTTGTAAGCTTTGCCTCGTTTATGGGTGATGTAACAGGACAGGTATTTGTGTTTTTTGTGATGGCAGTTGCGGCCGCTGAAGCAGCAATTGGTTTGGCAATAGTTATAGCCATCTTCCGTAACAAGCTTACGGTTAATATTGACGAAATTAACATTCTGAAGTGGTAAGGTAGAATATAGTATATGATTGACTTGATTTATGTAGCCGTATGGCTTCCGCTTCTCGGGTTTTTAATAAACGGCTTGTTTGGCGCAAAAATTAAAAACGAAAAACTCATCGGTGTAGTAGGAAGCGGTGTTGTTATTATTTCGTTTCTCATTGTTGTTGGTGCATTTTTTGAGATGTTGGGACTACCTGAAAATAAACGTTCCGAAATTATCACTCTGTTTCAATGGATGAATGTTGGAAAACTCGATATTTCGTTTGGCTATCAAGTTGACCAGCTTTCGATAGTTATGGCATTGGT
>CALKUG010000242.1 GCA_937996765.1 uncultured Ignavibacteria bacterium | reverse complement strand
TGAAATATTTTTTTATTATTTTCACCACTAAGATTGAAACAATGCTGTATTCTTTTTCTTCTTTCGTCTCCACATTTGAAGACAGTGACTTTTGCACAATGTACGGAAAGGGTTTCCCTTTATGTTTTTCTTTCAGGAATTTATTTGGCTCTTTTTAGGCATGGTTCTCGTGAGCTTCGCAATGAGTATCACCTTAGCACTAAAGGGGTTTGAACAAAAAATAAATTTGGCATACTCTGCTCTGGCTCTTACCTACGTTCTCAAATCTTCTTTTGCCCTTTTGCATTATTCAACACCCGATCTTGCTACTTGGTTAGCCGTTCACAAATTAATCAACATGTTTTTGCTGCTCTTTATGCTCAGTTATTTATTCTTTTTAGCTGCGCTTGTTCACAAAACCAATGTGCGATTATTGTTTGCAAATAGTGCGTGGATTGTAGCTTTCATAATTTACAATGTATTAATGCCGTATGGTTTTACACACTTCTATATCGATGGAATAGTACGCAACCCAATTACCGGCTCTTACTCCCCCACTATTGAAAAATTGGACGTTTCAGTTTACTTACTAATCCCCGGGTTTTTCTCTATTCTCTACTATACCTATTCCTCATTACGCGGTTATTTTGAAAGCACTAAGCCCGGATATAAGCGATTTCTTAAATGGGCGTTTGGGATTTCTCTTTTTTTCTATTTGACCTATCTGTTCTCTTTTCTTGCTAAAGTTCCATTTCTACAACTTGCCGATGAATTTGGTTTTATTGTTTTTATGGTGATTTTAGTAGAGCGGAACATTCATCACATCTTGGATTCCTCTACAGCAAAACTTTCACTTATAGAAAGCGAAGAACGCTATCGTGGACTTATAGAAGACTCACCCAACCTCATATTATTAGTCCATGATGGGAAAATCATTTACGCAAATAGAGCAGCAAAAACTCTGTTAAACCCAGATAAAAGCAAAGTTATAGACAACTCACTTTTAACCGATTATGTTTCAATTGAACCGTTTGTAAATTTCCCAATATTAAATGAAGCTACTTTCCGACCACAAAAATCCCCGGTAATAGGCAGAATGTGCTGCTTAAACGGAAAAGAGTTTGATGCATCGGTATTAGTAACATTGGTAAAATTTGGTGGGTTAAAAGTATTCCAGTTAGTTATTGAGGATGTTACAGAACGATTGATGCGCGACAAATTGCTCCGAAATCTCTCACAAGCCGTGGAATCGGCTTATTTAGGCGTTGTAATAACCGACAATCAAGGTTTTATTGAATACGTTAACCCTCATTTTACCAAAGTTTACGGCTATTCTCTTCAAGAAGTATTAGGGAAAAAAACATCGGCTTTGGGTTCCGGATTTCATGATGAAGCATTTTACTCAACCCTCTGGTCAACGGTAATTTCAGGAAGAAGTTGGAAGGGAGAATTTTTAAACTTCAAAAAAAATGGGGAAGCATTTTGGGAACAAAATTTTATTTCACCTGTAGTTGATTCTGAAGGAAATATAACGCACTATATCGCAATCAAAGAGGACGTAACCGAACACAAAGCTATGGTTGGTGAACTGTTAGAATCCAAAGAAAAAATTGAAAAAGCTGATACACTAAAATCAACTCTATTAGCTAACGTGAGTCACGAGTTTAGAACACCGCTCAACGGTATTCTCGGGTTCTCACAGATATTAAAAGAAGACCTTACAGATGAAGAGCAGATTCGATTTGCTGAACGTATTGAACGCTCGGGTATTCGGTTAAAAACCACACTTAATTCACTATTACTGATAATGGACTTGCAGAGTAATAATTACAAGTTTGTTCCTACCATATTAACCCTCTCAAATATCCTTGAATCTATAGATGAACATTTTCGATCTACAGCAACTGAAAAACATTTGGAATTTGAAATAATCAATAATTCCAAACTCTCCACCTTAAAATCTGATGAACTTTTTATTTCGAACTGCTTAATTGCTTTGGTGGATAATGCGTTGAAATACACTACCAAAGGTAAAATTACACTCGAAATTGAAAATTATTTAGATGCGGAAAAAGAAGAACAAATGCTTCGTTTTAAAGTGAGTGATACGGGTATTGGTATCGATAAAGAACACTTCGAGTATATATTCCAGGACTTTCGGCAAATATCACAAGGATTCAAACGAGCTTATGAAGGGTTGGGATTGGGTCTTACAATAGTAAGGCGTCTGGCTCGCCTTGCAGGGGGCAATATTACCGTTGAAAGCGAGTTAAATGTTGGTAGTACTTTTACCTTAACGTTTCCGTTCCAAACTGAAGAGATTTTACACCTACCAAAAAAGATTGTACGAGAAAATGGCCTTCCGCGGCTGCTTATTGTAGAAGATAATAAAATAAATTCAGACCTCATTAGGCGCTATTTAACTAACGTTGTTGAAGTTGATATCGCAAACACCTATGAAGAAGCAGTAGAAAAAATTCAAGCAAATCTTTACGATGTTTATTTACTTGATATCCATTTGGGAGATGGGCCGGGTGGCGTTGAGTTAGCCGAACAATTGCGTGAAAACTACGACTCACCTATAATACTTGCAATAACCGGCTATGCTACTACTGAATCCAAACAGGCCATAAAGGATGCAGGGTTTACAGACCTCCTTATTAAACCGTTCAGACCGCAACACTTAGTTTCTTTTATTAGACGTTATGTGTGATTTAAAATAAAAAAGCCCCTCGTTGTTGCAAGGGGCTTTTTTCTGATAGCAATGTTCTTATTGTAGAAGCATCATTTTCTTAGTCTGCGAAAATGACTTACCACCCATCGCTTGAACTTCGATAGTATAAAAATAAACACCCGAACTTAAAGTAGATGCATTAAATAGGATATCGTGCTTACCTGCTTCGCGTGTTCCTTGGTTTTCAATAAACACCGGCTCACCAAGTGTGTTATACACTTTTAGTGTAACCATACCCTGCTCAGGGAGAGCATAGGTAATTTTTGTTGAAGGATTAAACGGATTAGGGTAATTCTGCTCCAACACAAAATTATTTACACGAGTAGGTTCAATATCAAGAACACCTTCGAGTTGTATTTCGTAGATACCCCTACCATGACTACCTGCACGCAGCATACGCTTGCCACCGGAGATAAACGCATCAAGAGCAATGATTGGTAAATACGGCATCCCTGCGCCAATACGCTTCCAGCTTGTTCCATTGTTCTCCGAGCCATATACACCAAGATCGTTGGCAACATAAATATCTTTTGTATTCTGCGGGTCAATCCAAATATCGTTATGCGGAACGTTTGGTAAATCACCCGAGATATTCGCCCATGTTAAACCAAAATCGGTTGATTTATGGATTTTATTTCCTGTAGAAAATCCGGTACGAACAACATAAATTGTGTTTTCATCTGTAGGATGGCAATACACTTTTGTTACATACCTTTGCGTTCCGCTGATTTTAGTTTCAACATTGGTAAATGTTACGCCACCATCGGTTGAAACACCAATAACGGGTGTGTTAACCCACTCACTTGCTGCGAAAACTATCTTGTTAGGATTAACCTGACTTTGTGAAACTGTGGTAATAGGAGAACCAAAAGAAAGTGTATCGGATATTACACTCCAAGTAGAACCATTATCTGTTGAGCGATGTATTTTGGTGCCTGCTCCGTAGATTGTGGAAGATATTTTGGGGTGAATCCAGAATGGTGCTGTCCATGCCCAATTATCAGATTCAGTAGGGCTAATACGTGCCACACTTAAGCCTATGTTCTCAGATCTGTACAAAGAGCCATTTTGTGTGCTAAAATAAACTCTGTTTGGCGAAGCATAATCATAGAAATTAATCATTCCATCGCCTGTACCAAGGAACTTATAATTAGTAGCTCCTTTATCTGATGTATGGAAATTACCATTATCCTGCGCACCCGCAATTAACTTCTTTTCATCGGTTGGGTGGGAGCTAAGGTCATACAGCTGCAAGGTATTGATACCGTTGTTTCTGTGCTGCCATGTTGCACCACCATCGGTTGAGCGACTAATACCGCCATCGTTACCAACATAGATTATGTTGGGATTAGAAGGAGCAAAAACAATTTTGTGGTAATCCACATGCATGGGGCTATCCCAAGCACCGCTTTTAGTACCAACACGTTTTGGTGCTAATATGGAACCATCGGTACTCTCAAAAATTTCGGTATTACCCGTTAGTAATTTATTGGGATCTGCAGGTGAAACTGCAATACAGAGGTCGTACCAACCTTGGTCGTTCCAATTTGTACCATCGTAAGTACCACCTAAGTTTTGACTTGCTGAAATTTGCACCCAAGTTGAACCTGTATTGGTACTTTTGTATGCTTTAGTTTCGCCATCGTAATTGAGCATATACATAATAGAGGGGTCGGATTGCGCAATTGCTAAATGGGCTCTTCCCATACCGGCTGTAGGTGCACCCGTTGAGACTTTGCTAAATGTAGAACCCATATTGGTTGAAGTGTAAAAGCCCGAGTTACCAGTGCCTCCACCTAAGGTTACGAAAACTTTATTCGAATCGGTAGGATGAAATTTAACATCAAACGGATCGCCAAAACTCATTACACGCGCAAAGCTAACACCACCATCGGTACTGCGATAAACGCCTTCTTCGGCAATGTTACCCAAGTGCCAAAAACCTGAGCCAAGTGTTGCAATTATAACATTACTATTGAATGGACTGATTGCAATATCATTGAAATGGGTTCGACTACCAAATCCGCCCGAAACTTTTACCCAGCTTGCTCCTGCGTTGGTGGATTTATATAATCCATCACCGTTATAAGTAACACTGTTAAACTGATACATGCCCTCGCCGGTTCCGGCAAAAACTATATTCGGATTCTTTGGGTCAATAACAATTGAACCAAAAGAAAGTGAAGTGAAATCAGCACTAACATCAGTCCATGCCTCTCCGCCATTGATAGTTTTCCAAATACCGCCGTTTGCGGCGCCAATATAAACTATATCAGGGTCTGTTGGATGGACGGCTACTGCCCTCACTCTGCCACTACTTACACCCCAATGACTTGGGAATCCGCTAACAACACCTTTTGGACCTATATTAACCCAAGCGTTTTCTGTTGTTCC
>CALKUG010000241.1 GCA_937996765.1 uncultured Ignavibacteria bacterium | reverse complement strand
GGTTAAAAGGATTAGGGTAGTTTTGAGATAAATCGAAAGAAGCAACGGTGTTTACATCCACATTTATTTCTTGTGAGTATTCGAAACTTCCGTCGAAATCTACTTGTCTGAGGCGGTAGGTGTAAGAACCTGCATTAACCTGATCTGCAAAGCTATATTCGTTAGCATCGGTGGTGGTTCCTCTACCTGCAACAAATCCTACTGTTGTGAAATCAAAACCTTGGGATTTGCGCTCAATCTCAAAACCTTTGTTGTTAAGTTCGGTAGCGGTTGACCAATTCAAAGATACTGTGGTACCGTTTACGGATGCTTCAAACGAAGTTAACTCAACAGGGAGTGGAGCGGCGAGTGATGTAACAAAAAGAGCCGTTGTTCCTGCAGCAGGGTTTACGGTATTGGTTGTTCCCCACGTACCATTATTACTCATAGCGATGTTAAGAATTGAAGCATCTGCGCGGGAATATTCTCTCATCAGTCGCACACCGTTTGGAAGAACATTGGGAATGATTGTTCCGTATGAGCCAATGCTATCTTGTACACTTGTTGCATAGAATGCGGGAATGGATGCAATAGCTACACCAAAATTCTGGATAGGAGTAACTGCCAATGGACGACCTGTGCCTGTAGTGTTATCCCACATTGCAATAATATTTTTTGCGGTTGCGTTGGAAGTACCTCTGATGGCGCTGCCTTTTTTGGCGAGAGCACTATCGGAAAAAGCAAGAACGCTGATGCCTAAATCACAAGCTAAGCGTGCAACAACGGTTCCTGAAGTATCGCCAATTGCGAGTGTAGGGAACACGGTGTTTCCTTCGGTAAATCTTGAGTTGCCTGTGTTAACCACACCAAACCAGCCCGTGTATTCGCCCGAAGCGTTGGTGGTAAAGGTTGAGTAACCGGCAGCATTTGTTAAGCTTGCACTTGTTGTGTATTTATAAGTTGCATCTAAAAACAATGGGTTGCCTGCACCCGGGTTAGTGGTACCTGTATCGGCGATAGTTGCCAAGTTGGTGAAATAGCGATAGATGGTGTTGGCGGAAAGTCCGCTTACTTTTAAGTTAAAAGCTATAGGTAAACGAGTAGCAGTACCTGAAGCCATATATTGTGGAACAATAATACCGGTAAGGTTTTTTTGAGTTAAGTTCTGTGCATTTGCTAAAAACGCAAACAGAACCAAAGTTGCAAAAACGAAAATCTTTTTCATCGTGATCCTTGATTTATTTGTTTGAAATTTGTGGTTGTTTAAGCACGATTTCCGCAGCGCTGCATAAAAAGTGCAAAGTCGTGGAAATTGAGCAAAATTCCTTCAAATATACTAAATTATTTGATGACGTTGTGTTAAATAAGAGTTAAAAGTTAAGAAACGGGACTCGGGACTGTGGACTCAGGACTCGGGAAATTGAGAATTGAGAATTGAGAATTGAGAATGAAAAATGGACTCGTTCGCCACGGCGAACTCTCCACGGCGAGCCTACGGTCTTCGAGAGCAATTCAAACATTGTTGCATATTAATCCCGAAGGGATGGTATCCCGCCTCGGCGTTCTCCACGGCGAATCTTTGAGGACAGGCTCTAACGGGAATAAAAAAAGCCCCCGGGTTGCGGGGGCCAATTTCGAATGAATGAACCATTATTGAAAGAATGTATTTAATCATGTCGCGTCAGCGACGCCATCATTATTCATTATTCCCTATTCATTCTCAATTCTCAATTCTCAATTCTTCCCGCCGGTTTTTTGATAACAACTTTGAACTCTTCTGCTTCGGTGTCGTTATAAAACTCGATTGCAGGGTATGCTTTTAATGCACGGAGAATGCCGCTTCCAATTCCGCGGTATTTGGTAACATCGGGTGCAAAAGAAGCGATAATTGCGTTGCGAGTTTTACGGAGTCCTCGTTTAATTTGCTCCACGGTTAGGCTGTTTGGCAAAGAACCGGGGGATATAATCTCGATGCGGTCGTCGAAAGCAAATAACTTAATACTATCCTTGATAAAATAGTTACGATGAATAAGTGCATTAGTAAGCAGTTCGATGAATACATCGTTGGGGATTTCGGGTATTCCGAGACTATTAAAATTTTGACCACCCTGTACCTTGAGAACGGTGGATTGGAGAAAACCGAGTCCCCGCATAAATTTATAGGGGGTGTTACCGCGAATTTTTTTGCTTGAAAAGTACTCACT
>CALKUG010000240.1 GCA_937996765.1 uncultured Ignavibacteria bacterium | reverse complement strand
TACAACAAAAAACAATAACGTAGCGCTGCCCTGAATAACCCATTGCAACATACTCCACGTCGCAAACATGGTCTCATTCCAGTAAAACACCGTCCACAAAGGTAATTGCGCAACAAGTACTTTTGTTATTAGCAAAGTAGAATTTCGAATCTGATACAAATGCTTAAGATTTTTAAGTACCGGATTACCCATATCAATTCTATAAACCAAAATAATCTGATGAACATAAACAACAACGGCAATTAAACTTAAAATCAACTGTAATGTCGCTGAAAACAGAAAAAACTTATTGGCTTGATCAAATCCGAACATATAAATATGCATTATTACATAGAGTCCTATCGCGACCCACAAAACACCAAATATGACAGCTATGGATTTAGTGGGAATCACTTTTTTAACATTGTTCAACTTACTCGTTGCCTGGTTTTTAACAATACTATCAATCTGTATATGTGAATCAGAAACAGAGTTACTACCTGTTTTCCATAGTTTTTGAAAATCTTTATCGTTCATTTTTTCCTCTGCAAACCGTTTTCAAAATCTTCAAATCGTTTTCTCAATTTTTCTTTTATACGTCCGAGTTTAGTGCCAACATTTGATACCGAAATGCCCAAGATGTCGGAAATCTCGTTATAACTTTTTTCTTCAAGGAATAGGAGCGTTAGGGCCTTATCAACACTATTAAGCTCTTGTATGAAGCCATGGAGTAATTGTACCTGTTCGTTGTTCTCGTATTCACCATCTGAACTAACCTGCATTAGGTCCTCACTTAAAGGAATGTTCCGGGCTTCGCGTCGCGTTTTACTTCGGAAAGAAGATATTGCCACGTTTAGCCCAATACGGTAGAGCCAAGTTGAAAGCTTAAAATCGCGATTGTAACGTTCCAACGAAAGCCAGATCTGAAGTAATATTTCCTGAAGCAAATCATTCTCTTCATCCTTAGTTTTTGTGTAAGTTCGTACAATAGAAATCAACAATCCTTTATTCTGCTGAACAACCTCATTAAACAAAATTGCTTTTTTTTCTTCGTTCATACTATTTTCTCGAGAGACTCTCTTTTACGAAATTAAACGTTCTTTTATCTGTTAAAACTGAGGTATGGTTTGCACCTTCAATAATAATGGTTTCTCCATAGGAATTCTTTGAAAAAGCTTCCTGCAATTTACTACCAACAAATGCTTCATCGTTATCTCCGATAATAGTGATAAAAGGTTTATTTAACGCTGAAAGTGCTTGCAAGTAGGAGTCCGGAGCCATACTCATATTAGCGCGGAATGTATATTTATTTGGTACAAGCGATTCCGAGGCATTAAAAAAAAGTACCCCTGAGCTGTCTAATGCGTGGTTGCCCAACTCGTTCAACATTTTTATTCCGATTATTTTGGGGATATTAATCTTCATTGCCTCTTCTCCTTGGCTGCTACCACTCGCTTCAGCAGTGCGAAATGCGGGGGAATCGTGTCCGATTAACGGAGCTAAAAATACATAACTCTTAACAAATTCAGAATTATATGTTATGGCATATCTCAAGGCAATTCCGCCGCCCATTGAGTGGGATGCCACAACAATCTCTTTATTGGGATTCTCTTTTTTGATTATTTTTACCACATCATAAATATCATCTGTGTATTGATTAATATAATCAACGTCGCCCCTTTTCCCTTCCGAAAGACCATGACCCCTCAAATCTAATACATAAACTGTTGCGTTTAATTTTTCGGAAAGCATTTGCGCCGATTCAAGATATTTTGCTCCGCTACTTTTTACACCGTGAATGTATAAGAGAATCGCTGAACTACCATTATTTAACACATAGGAATGAATTAACGAAGAATCACGCATAGTAAACAATTTTGTTGAGTACATAATGTTTTTATCCGACGGTGAATTCTCCACAACAGGTGGTGTATCAAAAACGGGATCAGGAACTAAGAGCATTTTATTAGCCTCCTCTATCATCTTAGTGGTATCTCCCGCAAAATATGTCTGTAGTATGCTTTGTGAAAAGGTTTGGAATGCCAGTGCAATTATTAGTATTACGATCTTTTTCATGGTGTTAATCCTTATAAATTAAACAAATCTCTGTTTAATGATTCGATGAACATGAAGAAAAATCACACTAATTATTTTTTTAATTTATTTGGAGAGGCCTGAATTGGATTCTTTGCTATCTTTTTTGAGATACACAGGAGCAAAAATCCCGAAAACACGTGGGCGCCTAAAAAGACTCCGTTAATGGATAGAAAGAAAATAGTGAGCTTAAAAGTCATATTTCAGGCATTGGTATTTGCGAATATTAGCAACATAAAACTATGGACAACTGAGTTTCAACAACATGCTGAAATCCTTATTGGAAAATTTTAGTGATTATCCCATCTTTATTGGAAAATTTTGGTATAAATTGGGGCTTTATTGGAAAATTTTAGTAATTTCGGTGTTTTAAATATCCTTATTGAAATATATTTAAATCATGATATAATTCAAGTGTAATTATAAAGATTCGTTTTCGTACTTAGGCTATTTCGAAAACAATTGACTTTCCTATGTAATCTTTTTTAAATCTTTATTAAAATTATAAAAAATATTTTTTTATAATCTATTTCTGTTTTTTTAGGTTTTTATTTTT
>CALKUG010000239.1 GCA_937996765.1 uncultured Ignavibacteria bacterium | reverse complement strand
ATACCGTTAAAAAGGCCTTGAAGAAGTTCCATGCAACAAAAAAAGCAGTAGCAATTATAAAAATTGCTGAAGGAATTGATATTCAGTAGAAAAACTATTGGATAAGTTCTGCTTTAATAATTAGCCTATCAGTTTTCATATCAGATGTCCCTATCAAATATATGTTTTCAGTTGAAGGTATGAGTTTCTCTTTTTTCTGAAGTTCTTCCGCTCCCGGCGAAAAATTTCTTACCAAAACGTTTGCCCTACTGTTAGGGAACCACGCTTTTACCGTTTCTGACTTATATGATGCCAAATCCTGTACTTTAAAGACTCTACCCGGAAAGTTATTCATCAACTGTTCTGACGTGTAAAAATTTGTTCTTGGGGCAAGTTTAGATATCCCCATTTTTGCGGCTTCAATATCACCGGTTCCTGCTTTCAAAATAGAGGGATTAAATTCGTATAAGTAATGCTGCGTGTTAGAATAGGGAATATCATCTTGTTTTGAATCATAATCACTAACACTTAAAAAATCCACTTCTATGTTGTTAATTGATTTGCGAAGATAAGTGTGAATTGTTGGAACGCTTACTGCTTTGCCAACTATTATCAACATTTCTTTACACTCGTTTTCAACTGAAAGAATGTGTATTTGATTGATATTGTTATAGTTTCTGATTAATTCGTGATGATCATCCATTGGTGAGAGTTTTACTATCAAACCGGTTGATTCAAAATCTATCCTCGTGAAAATCTCAGAAAACTTTGGGGAGTAATTTTCAATTCCCTTTAGCTTTTTGCCAAATGCCCGTCTTTGTGGGTCGGCGTAAACCCAATTACTTAAAGTAGAGCGGTTCTCATCTAAATATCGAAGCGAATCAGAGTGCAATCCCACAGCATTTGTGAGCTTTAGTTGATTAAAATTGTGATTCACTAACTGAACTAAATCACTATCCCGATCAATACCTAAAAATGTTTTTACACCCTCTGCCATAAAATATGCATCGAAACCACCGCCTAAAGTGATATCAATAATAGAGGAGTTTTGTGTAAGCTTTGCTTTATACCTTGCTGTAATTTCACTTGATGCTTGTTCCATTATATCGGAGTTAGGATAGATAAAATAGGGGAGTTTAGCTAATGTTGGAAATTTTGCTGCTGCAATTTTTCTTCCTAACAAAATACTTGTCGCAAATTTTGTTTGCTCGCTTGAAAAAGGGGACTTCCGGAGTAATAAATCTCTTGGGTTCGAGTTTTTGTTTTCTTCTAAGTAATCCTGAAACCTTTTATCAAATATAGAATCGAATTTTGTGCTATTAGATTTTTCTGAATTCATCCCCAAAAATACAGATAAGATTTTATAAAACTATGCACCGATGTGCATTTGCGAAACACCCTCCTTAGGAATACTTACCTCAAAAGTACTACCTATTCCAAGTTCAGTGTTAACAGAAATTATTCCTTTGTTTTTTTCAATCAATTCCTTACAAAGTATAAGTCCCAATCCTGTTCCTCGTTCACCATTTGTACCAAGTGAAGAAGTATGAGTATCAATACGAAATAAACTGTTGAGTATTTTTTCATTCATCCCAACACCGGTATCGACTACTAAAATTTGAACAATATGGTCAATGGTTTTAATTCTCAGGGTTACTTTTCCATTTTCCGGTGTGAATTTAATTGCATTACTAAGCAAGTTGCGAATGATAGTATCGATCATGTTCTTATCTGCAAACATCACAATATTATCTTCAATTTGAGTCTCAAGATTAATTTTCTTCTTAAATGCACTCAAATGATACACCTCTATCATCGAAAGAATACTCTCGCTTAAGTTAAACTCAGAAGGAGTGTATTGCATTCTCCCGGTATGAATTCTTGACCAACTGAGTAGGTTCTCGAGTAAATTAAATATTGCATTTGCCGATCGATAGATATTGTTAGTAAGTTGCTTTATTTCTTCCGCACTCAATTCATCGAACTCGTGCAGGAGTAATTCACTGACTCCTAAAAATCCGGTAATCGGACTCTTCAAATCATGAGCAATTATAGAGAAAAATTTATCTTTGCTTGCGTTTAACTCTTTTAACTGCGATTCACTTTGAGTCAGCTTTACATTCATATCCATAATATCATTAGCTGATTTCTCAATCTGCAGTTTTTGTTCTTGCAGTCGTGCAATAAAATGTTGAATCTCAATTTCTGCTTGTTTACGTTCTGTAATATCCAGCAATGTTACTAAAATTTTAATTGAATCGGAGTTTTTGTTGGAGAGTAACTGTGAAAAACTATCTACCCACTTAAACTTACCACTAGATGTACGAATCTTAATTTCTTGTTTAAAACACTCAAGTTCGCCTGAGATGAGTTTATTAAACGATTTTTTATAAGATTCTGCATAATCCAACGAAAGATTTTCCCAGAAGTTAACAGGGACTTCATTTTTGTCCAATTCGATAAGGTCGTTCCAAGTTGGATTATGAAATTTGATTGCACCCTGATCGTCTAATTGAATAATCACTTCATTTAAGCTGTTCACTACAGTTCTGTAACGTTCTTCGCTTAGTGAAAGGTTATTTACTGCCGTATTCATTTTTCTGAATCCAGGAACATAAATGAAGTATATCCCGAATAGTTGAAGTAAAATGAGTGAAGAAACAGTGATTACACCAACTAATTCAACTCGTGCATTCTCTTCCCGTGCCTCAATGTCAAATTGCCCGGTAATCTCATCCATCAAACGTAAATAATTAGATTCGGCATTCAGTAATAGCTGTAAATAGGCATTGCTTATAATATCATCGTTGAGATTCTTTTCTAAACCATCGGCTCTGCGTATGAGGTTCTCAACAGAAATTGCAAAATTATTGTAATAGAAGAATATTAAATTGAATTTGTTGGTTATTGCTTGACTTTGCTTTTTTGGAGCTAACCCAAATTCGTTACTACCAAATTGCAGAGCGTTATGCACCTCTTTGAGGCGTTTTAAATCCTCAATCATCTCAGAAACTCGTTCTTTTCGTACAACCATGTTTTTTGTTGTAACTATGAAAATTGAGGATTTGGCCAGCTTTTGGGAGAGAGTACCTTGAGTAGCACTAAGGTTAACTAAATGTGCCGCATCTTTTTGATTACTCACCAACTCAATAAAGAAATAACCCACCATAATTAACAGAAAAACAAAGATTGTTTGAAATATCACAAAAAATCTTTTGGAATCGTTTATTGGATGTTGAGAGTAGGATTGCTTATAGCGATTGAAAAAATTTGATAACATTTTTGCCTCATTTGCAGCAGTAAAATTATCAAATTACTTACTCATGCTTGTTACCAAATAGTTAAGTTTATGTAAAATTTATGAGAGTAAAGAGGAGCTAAAATCGAAAAGTCAGTATTAAATCAATGGCATCATATTGATTGGCGAAATGAGTTGCAGTTCCATTGGTGTTAACAATAATGAGTTGAGGAGAGGCATGGGAAACTGAAAAGTGAGATGAAATGATTTCACTGATCTCAGGGCGTTTTTTTACATCCAATTGAACCAGTTGCATAGGTACTTTTGATGAATATTTTTCCAACCATTCTGAAATCTCATATTTAATTGTGTGACTCTTTGCACATGTTGAACTATACTTTAAAATCAGAGTTAAGTGGAATTGTGCGAAAGTTGATTTAACAGAATCCCAATCTTCGGTTAAGATAATTTCTTTTACAGAGTACATTTTCTTGAATTTTGCTTGAATTGTGTGATACAAAAAAAAAGGCCGTCATTGCGACGGCCCTTAAAAAGATATAATGATTTATGCTTCGGTTGAGTCATCCTCTTTTTCAGAAGTTTTCTCATTTGCTTTGGGATTAACCGGCTTTTTTGAAGATCTCATTCTCACAACTATCAATATAAGTATTGCAGCAGCAAGTACAATTATACTTCCAATGAGTGTCCAATTTACTGTAGAGACTCCAGCTTGTTTTTGCCATTCAACAATACGTGCATCAAGTGTATCTCTCTGTGCAGAGGTAAGCATATTGCGTTCCATGAGCAGGGGAATCCACTCCGATGATACTTCCTTATCCCAGACATTAGTAACAAATCTATCGTATTGAGCTGTAACTGAATCAACGGGAAGGTTTGGAATATTTTTAATAGCACTTTCAATGTACTGAAGATTATTCTGGTAAAATTCTTCACTGCTTCGGAAATTCTCAATTACAATGTTATTAACATCGTAAATTGAATGAATTTGGTCCCAAATTTTTCTGTTGATGTTGCGTCCCCAGTCGGCAATCATTTTGTCAACAGTAGTAAATTTGTTTTTATCTGCAGCTGTGTTGCTATAAACAGTCTCGAGTTTAGGACGTAAATCACTCCATTTTTGATTAAAATCTTTGTGATAGCTGTCCAATTCACTGAAATCACCGGGCTTGAAGGAGCCTGAATTGATATAAGCGATATTATCAACTGCCAACGAAACAATGTTATCTATAACATTTGCATTTTCAATTTTGATTATAGTCTTTTGCTGCTCATCCGGAGTAATTGGCTGATTTGGACCAATTGAGCCAAACACGTCATCAACCAAGGCATCAATAAGCTCGTCGCGTTTTTTGATATTATCTTTTACTTTGGTTGTAAGTTCTTTGTATTTAGCAGTTTCTGTTTGCTTTTTGCGTTTTAGTTCTTTCAACTCGGCGATAAGCGTGTTGTTTTGCTCTTTAAGAGTCCGAATTTCTTCTCGCATTTGGTTTACTTGTTCGGTTAGACCGGCAACTTCTTGTTCTAAAACCTCAGTTTTTTGTTCAGCAGTTTCACTTCGGGCGATACGATCGGCTGAAACTTGAATTTTACGCTCAAGTGATACAATCATTTGCGAATAGTTATCAGGGTAGAGTGATTTATCGAGGAGTTGTTTATGTTTTGCATACTTCTCCTTAAACGCCTTAACCTCTTCGGTTCTTTGAGCGGTTTCAGAAGTCGATTTTGATTGCTCAATCGAAATTTCGAGGAGCTTATGTTCACTCTTAAAATTCTCGACAATCTGTAAATCAGATTGAGCAAAAATCAAAGAAGTTAAAAATACTATAAGAGCTATTGAGTACTTCATTTTCATTTTACTATGCCTTCTTTGTTCAGTTTAATAACTGTACTTGAATTATAGTTTAATTCGATAAATGGGTTTCTATTATTGAAGAACGGTGCTGTAATTGGGTTCTCTCCAAGCGAAACTGTTGTTGTTATCTCAAGTGCTGAATCAACAAGTTTTAGAATGTATAGATTCTTAAATCCTTCGGATGTTAAATAATAATGTCCTGTAGAACCTTGAATCATTCGAACCTTAGCATCAGCGAATCCAAGTGAATCACCTTTCTCGATAAAGTAAAGATTTTTCACAGAATATGAAAATGAATAGCGGTCTGAGGAAACCATACCATTTTCGTCAACTGCAAGCTCTACTTCAACAGGCCAGCTAAAATCTATAGGTGTTAATGAGGGTGCAGAGCATCCTACAAAACCTACCATTACTAATAAAACTATTGGGAGATAAACTTTTTTCATATTCTTTACTGAAATTGTTAAAAACGACCTTAAATTTACAAAATATTTTTGGAATGGAAGAGAGTTAGAATTTCTTTTTAAGAAGAATAGCATCTTTATGTTGGGCAAAAAGAACGATAGGAAACGTAA
>CALKUG010000238.1 GCA_937996765.1 uncultured Ignavibacteria bacterium | reverse complement strand
TTTAACAAGCCAATGAAAGTTGAAGGCATCATTCCTTCCGAATTTACAATAAATATAAATGGCAGCCCTGTAACTATTAAATCTCTCTCTTCAAACATACTTGATAACACATCTATTAATATAGAGTTAAGCACTCCTATCGAAAGCACTGATAAGGTAACTATCTCATACTCAGGTTCGTCTGTTAAAGCTTTAGATGGCGGAGTTCTTGAACCTTTTCTTTCAAAGACAGTATTAAACTCCAGTTCTAAATCTAAAGTTCTTGCTATTCCCGGAACAATTCAGGCGGAAGAATATTCGCTGATGTTAGGTGTTCAAACGGAATCAACAACCGACGTTGGTGGGGGGACCAACGTCGGTTACATTGATGACAAAGATTGGATGGAGTATAATGTAAATATTGGAGTGAGCGGTGATTACGTTTTGGCATACAGAATCGCATCTCAATCAGCATCAGGAATACTCAGATTTGAACTTGATGGAACCCCCATTGATTCTATGAGCTTACCCATAACAGGCGGATGGCAAACATGGAGAACGGTTAATCAGTTTGTTACACTACCCTCAGGCAATCATACTGTTCGCCTTCATGCAAAAACCGGAGGGTTCAATATGAATTGGTTTTCTCTCACTTCACTTACTTCCAACCAAGGAAACGAAAACCCGGGAGAATTTTATCTCGGACAAAATTACCCTAATCCTTTTAATCCAAGTACAACCATATCCTTTACCCTCCCCAAAACATCAAATGTAAGTTTGGATTTATTCAATCATCTGGGAGAATTAGTAGGGAACCTGATAAATAGAGAACTTGCTGCCGGCAATCATCATTTTGATTTTGATACCAACAACTTTTTTCAGAATTTTTCAACAGGTATATACTTTTACCGTCTGACTACCGGTGGATTCTCTGAAACAAAAAAGATGCTACTTCTTAAGTAACATCAATCACAAGATTTTGCATTATGGTTGTGGTCATCATCTTCATCATCATGATGATGGTGGTGGTTACCGTTTCCTGAGTTATGTCCTATACTTTTTTTAGCAGTAGGTTCCGTAAGACGTTGTAGTTTCCCCGCAATTAATTGTTCAATAGCCTCTTTTGCTAACATTTTTCGAGCTAAATACACACCAACTTTTTCGGAATGGATCTTTTCAAAGGCATGGGGACCAATATTACCAACAATAAACGCTGTTACTCCCATTTCTAAAAATTCAAGTAAATTCCTATGATCATCATTTTCATCTATATTATCGTAGGTTTTATAAACATTGTTTCCACTATCATACACTATAAAAAATGGAGCGTGTCCAAAGCGTTTGCTTACTGCACTATCTAAATCTTTACCATCTGCACCAATTAAAACTAACATAAAGTTTCCTTTTCGGGTTATTATTTGTTTGATGTTTCAAACCTCTAAACGGTGCAAAGGAATATATTAAGAAATAACAATCAAAAATCTTAACTATTTAACAATGGAAAGCTTTTTCACATTAAAGAACCCCTCGCCTGATAAAGTATAAAAATACACTCCGCTACCTAATTGACTTCCATCGAAGTTTACAGAATAATTGCCAGGTTCCTGCACAGCATCCACTATAGTTGCAACTTCATTGCCTAATAAATCGAACACTTTCAAAACAACATTTGTGGCCTCTGCTGTTGACGCATAACTCTTCGAGATTTTAGGAATCGAATAATTTATAGTTGTTGTTGGGTTAAACGGATTTGGGAAGTTCTGCTCAAGTGCAAATTCAAGAGGGTAATCAATAACTACCTCTACCTCTTTGCTGTATTCAAAAGTTCCATCGGTATCAACCTGTTTTAACCTATACCAAGTTTTTCCGCTTTTTGGATGAGAATCTTCAAAAGTATAAGAAACCGGTATATTGCTATTCCCAGCACCACTTACAAAACCAATTTTATGCCAACCATCTGTTTTTTGTTCTGAAGATATTTGTAGTC
>CALKUG010000237.1 GCA_937996765.1 uncultured Ignavibacteria bacterium | reverse complement strand
GGTTGAGTGCAAGCAGATAATTAGTATAGTATCTGCGATAGTAAAAACCTCAAAAGAAAACGAGTAAAGTGAGCTCGAGTAAACCCCTGTTTCAGTTTAAAATTTTTAATTCCGCGAAGCGGTCCGCCGTAGGCGGATTAATTCTTAACTCTTATTTTAACTCTTCTCTTAATTCTTTTATTAATTCTTTCTAAAGACCTTTGTTGAGGTAGCTTGTTGCGTTGGTGTTATTAAAATTTCGCTGATATTAACGTGTGCGGGACGTGTTACACAATAAACTATCGCATCGGCAACATCTACAGCACGGAGAGGGTCAATGCCCTCATACACCTTCTTGGCGCGATCTTCATTGCCGTTAAAACGAACAATACTAAACTCTGTTTCTACCATACCGGGGTCAACCGTGGAAACCTTAATATTGTGCTCAAGAAGCTCTATACGCAATGCTTGGTTAATGGCTTTAACAGCGTATTTAGTTGCACAGTAAACGCCACCGTTTGCATACACTTCGCGACCAGCAGTTGAGCCAAGATGTACCACGTGCCCCGTTTTTCTTTTTTTCATTAAGGGCACAATTATTTTAATCGAATTAAGAACACCCTTTACGTTGGTGTCAATCATCTCATCCCAATTATCAACATTACCTTCAGCCAAGTGGTCGAAACCGCGCGCCTTGCCTGCATTGTTAACAAGAATATCAATAGCTTGCCAGTCCTCGGGTAATTGCTCGATACTCTGCCTGAAACTTGTACGATCAGTAACATCAACGGCAATGGTATAAACCTTAACCCCGTACTCTGTAATTATACTTTCGCTAAGTTCTGCTAATCGTTCTTCACGGCGGGCAATAAGAATGAGATTACATCCTTCTGAAGCGAGAGCCTGTGAAGTTGCTTCGCCTATGCCGGAGGAAGCGCCGGTAATTAATGCAATTCTATTAACGAGCTTTTTCATCGATTTCCTTAGAGTTGTGCTCAACTTGGCTTATAAAAACTCAAGAAGAGTTATAAAACAAAATTCCAATTGTGTTATTACACACAATGCCCATATACAGCTTCGAAATATACAAAAAAGGTTAAGTATAGAGAATTTTTTATTAATTTTTACGGTTGATAATTAGTAGAGAAGCACTATCGTTTAGGTAAAACTTAATTTTTTAGGTCATTGTTTAGGGTATTGACTTCTAATAAAAAAATGATAATCTTGCATACAGTTGATGAAAATTTATGCACACACAAAAATTTTCGTTAAATAGATTATCGCTTTTTCAGATTAAAGATTGTCGTCCGAGTCTGAACTTTATTAAACAAAATAGGTTAAATATAGAATAAGAATTGTACCAGCGTGAGTTTGAGTTAAAATTGGCTCAAACATTTTATTAGATACGACATCCAAAACGGAAGGGTACGACCATGAAGACGACAATGAAACAAATCGAGAATCCACTTTCAGAGTTGATTAGCGATGATGTGTACGAGCTTTTGATGGAGCAAAATCTGATTGATGAAAAAGCTGTACGAGATTATCAAATTCGCAAAAAATTTAAAGAGATGCGATCTACTAAAGTAAGCGCAGGTGATGCGATTGATTCTTTAAGAGAAGAGTATCCTTATTTGCAGTTTGACACTATCCGCAAGATAGTTTATCAAATAGCCAAGTAGTAGTAATTGTTAACAATTTCTTAACAAATCTCTTGCATTCTTTGAAAGATTCTGCTATATTTACAGAGTAACTTTTAAGTTATTTAAAGAGATTATTATTTGTTTTAAGTTTGCTTTCCTGTAGGTGGCTCCCCTAGCCTACAGGATATAGCGGCCCGGCGTCCCCCCCCAATGCCGGGCTTTTTTTTTATGGAGTAAAGGTTAAATGAGCAAAGTAGAAAAGAAAACAACAGTTAAAAAAGCTACCGGAAAACAGATTCCTGCCCGAATCGGCAGTCCGTTTACTCTCTCATTCACCAAAGAGAATTACATTCTTTTAGGTTTGGGTGTTTTTGTTCTTGTACTTGGGTTCTTCTTTTTATCGGTAGGCCCTTGGGATAGCACAACATCCCTGGTAATTGCTCCTTTGGTATTAATGTTTGCTTATGCGGTAATATTTCCACTTTCTATTCTCTGGAAAAAGAAACAGGAAGTTAAAGCAAACAACGAACCAATTAATCAATAAAGAAAACGCAATATGCTGCTCGCCAAAGTTATCGGCAATGTAGTAGCCACTCGAAAAAACGACTACTTGCGTGGACATAAATTACTGCTGATTCGTACTATTGGTCTTGACTTAGAGTATAACAGCAAAAATGATGTTATTGCCATAGATCTTATTGGGGCTGGAATAGGCGATACAGTGCTTATTACACAAGAAGGGGATGCAGTTGCACAGGTTTTAGGGCACCGTAATGCCCCCGTTCATTCTTTGATAGTTGCAATAGTTGACGAAGTCTCGGTAACTATTCCACATGATTGATTCCGCTACAATACAAAATTTCCTCTACCTCAGAATTCTCAGTGCTGTTGAGGGTATTGGTCCTGTTAAAATTAAAAACCTCATCGCGCGTTTTGGCACAGCCGAGAACGTCCTCCGTGCAGATAAATCCCATTTGAAGCAAGTTGAAGGTGTTAGCACCACGTTATGTTCCGCAATCTCAAAGTGGAAAGAATTTAAAGAAGATGTCGAAAAAACGGTAAACAAGGAGTTAGAGCTTCTTGAAAAGTTAAATGCTCGTATTCTTTTGCTCGCTGATGAGGACTATCCCGAATCGCTCAAAAATATTTATTCTCCTCCCCCGATACTTTATATTGTAGGAACTTTAACTGCTAATGATGCGGATGCTATAGCAATTGTAGGTACACGCAGACCAACAGACTATGGAAAAGCTACCACCGAAAAAATCAGTACACAACTTGCGAAGCAAGGGATCACCATTGTATCGGGAGCTGCCAGAGGTATTGACACTGCAGCACATAAAGCAGCTTTACACTCAGGTGGTAGAACTATAGCAGTATTGGGAAGTGGTTTTGGAAATCCTTACCCACCTGAAAACAAATCGTTGCTCAGGGAGATTGCTGAAAGTGGTTGTGTAGTAACGGAGTTTTCCTATCACACTAAACCTGATGCAGGTAACTTCCCTCAACGCAACAGAATAATCTCGGGGTTATCTCTCGGCGTAACGGTTGTCGAAAGTGGTATAAAAGGCGGTGCAGTGCACAC
>CALKUG010000236.1 GCA_937996765.1 uncultured Ignavibacteria bacterium | reverse complement strand
CTACTTTAACCTCAACGGTTACTTCTATATCACTATCAATGTATTTTGCTGCAAGTGAAGTTAATTCGTCTTTTGCTCGTGTATCAAATTCCAAAGGGACTGGAGGGAGTGTGATTTGCCCAAGACTCAAATCGGGAGGATACATTGCGGGTTCGAGTACATACACCAAGTACATTTTGGCTTTATAAATATGCGCCATTTCCGAGGAATATCTCAGGGCTGCAATTGAATAATCGCTAAAATCAATTGGAACCAATATACGTTTAATGTTAAGCGACATAACCTACTCCAAGGGATTAGTTAAAAATTCCGTTTTCAGCAACACGCCACAATTTTTGACAAGGGAACCTGTTCTCATAGAGTGCTCTACCCACTATTACCGAATCAACCCCAAATTCAGCCACACTTTGAACATCCATTAACTCATCTTTATTTCTAACGCCACCGGAGAGTGTAACCTTTTTCTCGGTGGCTTTACCAATACTTTTTGAAAGGGGAATATTAGGTCCCGTCATCATTCCGTTTCTCGTAACATCGGTTACAATAAACCTTTCTATACCAAGTTCTACCATATTTTTTGCGTGCTCAATGGGATTAATACCTGTTTTAACGGTGCGTCCCTTAATAACAAGTTCGTTGCCCACAACATCCAAGCTTACATTTATCCGTGAAGGACCAAACTCCGAGAGTATCTCTTCGAACAAAACCTTGTTGGTTATAGAAATAGTATTGATAACCAAACGGTAGATTCCCATATCAAACAGACGTTTTGCATCATCAACTGAACGAATACCACCAGTATAGATTACGGGGATTATTACAGAGTTACAAATCTCTTCTACAATAGGTACGTTTATTTGCTCACCGTTTTGTGCACCGTTAAAATCAACGATGTACAACATTTTAGCATTTTCGGCTCGCCATATTCTTGCCATTTCAATGGGATCGTTGCCATACTCAGTACAATTGAGTTCCGGGATGCCCTGCACCGAACGCACCATTTTGCCATTTTGTATATCAATAGAGGGAATTACAAGAATATTTGCCATGATACTCTAAAAATTATTATAACTAAAGTAATCAACTATTTACTCGTCTCAAAAAATAACAAAAAAAATATTTTAAAAAGTGCGAAAACTGCTCATTTTCTTGCTTTTTCGCTTACATTGTTGCATATTAAAACGATGGGATTATTGATTTTCAAATTCTTGTTTCTAAATATCTGATTTTCAAACACTTAAGGTACCTGTATGGAATTAACAGTTTCCGATAGAATACTGTTTATTATTTTTTCGTTTGCTTCGTTTGCCCTTTTTGCCGGGAATATTGAGCGGGTACTTTCCTATATTCGCTTAGGTAAAGAAGAAGATAGGTTCTCCCATCCTTATTTACGCATCAAAAATGTTCTTGTGATTGCCTTAGCGCAAACCAAGTTGTTTAAAGAACCTGTTTCCGGTACGCTGCATGCCTTTATTTTTTGGGGATTTGTAGTATTTCTATTTTCTGTTTTAGAAGTGTTCTTCCAAGTGATTAATCCACAGTTTACTTATGGATTTTTGGGTGTTGGACAGGCAGTTATAACAATTACGTCCGATATTTTTGTTGTACTTGTATTAAGTTCGCTTATTGTGGTTGCTTACAGAAGATATATCATGCGCATTAAACGCTTTGATGTTGATACACATGGTAAAATTGATGCGGGCATTATTCTGCTCCTGATTTTTTCGGTTGTGAGCTCTATGTTTTTGCAAAGCATTATGCACTCGATAAAGGGCTCGAACGAACCATTTGATATTAGACCCATTTCACATTTAGCAGCCGGACTTTTTAACGGTTTATCCGATGAAACTGTTACAAATTTACATCATTTGTTTTGGTGGTTGCATGGGGTGTTTGTTCTTGTATTCTTGAATTACTTGCCCTTTTCAAAACACTTGCACGTACTTACTTCTGTTCCCAATGTTTATTTGGGCAAAATAGGGGATAATAAATACGCTTTAAAACCTCTGAATCTTGAAGATGAATCCGTTGAAAAATTTGGCGTTCAAGATATTGACGATCTCAAATGGAAGCAGCTATTAGATGGGTTTTCGTGCACAGAATGCGGTCGTTGCACAAGTGCGTGCCCTGCTAACACCGTTGGGAAAAAGCTTTCTCCTCGTAAGATTATTACTGATATCCGTGATAGAACTTTAGAAAAAGCTCCCTTGCTTTTAAGTGGTATTACACACTCCGAAGTACTGCAAAAAAATCTTGTTGGCGATTTTATTTCAGCAGAAGAACTGTGGGCTTGCACCACGTGTATGGCGTGTGTTGAAGAGTGTCCTGTTCTTATTGAGCACGTTGACGCTATTGTGGATATGCGCCGTTATTTAGTTCTAAATGAAAGTGAATTCCCGAAAGAGTTACAAACTACATTTAAGAATTTGGAAGAAAAAGGTTCTCCCTGGGCTTTTTCACCTGAGGATAGAGCTAATTGGACTGAAGGACTTGATATCAAGACCATGGCCGAGGATTCTGATACAGATGTATTATTTTGGGTAGGTTGTGCCGGTTCTTTTGACACACGTTACAAAAAAGTTTCAGTTGCTTTCGCTAAGATTATGCAAGAGGCAGGTGTTAATTTTCGCATATTAGGCTCGGAGGAGCAATGTAACGGTGATGCCGCGCGTCGGCTTGGTAACGAGTATCTCGCCCAGATGATGATGCAGCAAAATATAGAAACACTTAATGGCTATAATGTTAAGAATATCGTTACTGCTTGCCCGCATTGCTTTAATTCATTAAAAAATGAATATCCTCAGTTTGGCGGAAATTTCCAAGTAAAACATCACTCAGAGTTTATTGAGGAATTAGTGGAGCAGGGGAAAGTTTCTCTTAAGCCGGGTGAAGGAGTCGAAAAGGTAACTTACCACGATTCCTGTTATTTAGGCAGATATAATGAATTGTACGAAGAGCCGAGAAATCTCATTAAGCAGGCAATTGGAAGCTCAACCATTGAGCCGGAGCGCAACAAAGAAAAAGGTATGTGTTGCGGTGCAGGGGGCGGTAGAATGTTTCTTGAGGAAGATGTTTTGTCAAGAGTGAACGTTGATCGCGCAAATGAGCTTATATCAACAGGAGCCGATACCATTTCCGTTGCTTGCCCGTTTTGTATGACCATGATGAATGACGGTGTAAAAGCAGCCGGAAAAGAAAACGAAATTGAAATCAAAGATGTAGCTGAAATTGTTTATAATCAATTACAGATAAACCAATCAACCAAAATCAAGGAGTAATAACGATGGATAAATACGAACAACTCAAACAGTTGGTTCTTTCTATGGAAGATGATTTCCGTAAGTTCTACGAAAAAGAGCAGAACGCTGCCGGTACACGTCTTCGCAAAGCATTAAGCGAATTAAAAAAACTTTCGCAAGATGTGCGTAATGATGTACAAGATATCAAAACCAATAGAAAAGATACCAAGTAGTTTATTGGATATATATATGAGACCGTCTTACGCCCACGGCTCAAGACGGTCTTTTTATTTATGAGTAAGCAACGTAAACATTCGATATTTGGATATCTGTTTATTCTGTTTGTATCT
>CALKUG010000235.1 GCA_937996765.1 uncultured Ignavibacteria bacterium | reverse complement strand
TTATTTAACGGATTTTATATAAATTTTTCCGCTGGTATTTACATAAAAGAAAAAAGCACTATTGTTCCAATAATAATGGTTTCAGGCGCAATAACAACTGTGTTAGGTAATTATTTACTCATCCCTGTTTTTGGAATGATGGGTTCCGCTGCAACTGTAACCATAGCATATGGTTTAATCGCTTTTTTGTTCTATATAGTTACACAAAGAATTTATAAAATCCCCTACGACTACAAAACTTTAGGCCTCATTTTTCTTTCTTTAACTACTGTTGCAATTCTCTATTATGGCTTTATGAATATGTTTCAGGAATGGTTATTGTTTTATAAGCTGTTCTTAGTTCTTATATTTGTAGCACAGTTATTCCTCTTCAAGGTTTTCAGTCCCGGGGAAATAGAGTTTATCAGAAAAACACTGCTTCGCAGAAAATAATTATCAGATAATAGTTATTACATCCCACCGACTGAGCCCTAAAACACATTCCAACGACAGCGAAAAGAGTACAAATGAGTATAATTAGGTTTTTTAGAATTGATACCGCATTTTCGGATATTGAACTTCCGAGTTACCAAACCCCCGGAAGCGCCGGTATGGATATTCGAGCAGCAGTTTCCACACCATTAACTGTAGCAGCTAAGGGTTTTGTAAAGGTTCCTACCAATCTTAATGTTGAGATTCCCGAAGGTTATGAAATTCAGGTTAGACCCCGCAGCTCGCTTGCTGCCAAGCATGGTGTAACTATTCTTAATGCTCCGGGTACTATCGACTCTGATTATCGTGGAGAGATTGGTATATTGCTTATAAATCACGGAGAGAAGCCCTACACCATCGAGAGAGGGGAAAGGGTAGCCCAGTTGGTAGTTGCAAAAGTTGAGCAGCTTAAAGTGGAGGAAAGCAATGAGCCATTAAGCCAAACAGAACGTGGTGAAGGCGGATTTGGTTCGACAGGAAAACATTAACATTTTTAGTTTTAAAAACGGGGATAACTCGCAGACGGAGATTTTATGAGTACACGGTTTGTACATTTACATAATCACTCGCACTATAGTTTGCAAGATGCAGCTTGTAAAGTGCCTGATTTGTTAAAAACAACTAAAGATTTTGGTATGGATTCCGTTGCCCTTACGGATCATGGGGTGATGTACGGAATTCCCGAATTTGTCAAAAAGGCAAAAAATTACAATATCAAGCCCATTGTTGGCATGGAAGCGTATATCACTTTGGAGGGCACACGGTTCGAACGCGGCGGTGATGGTCAGGGAAGAGCAAAGAAAAAACCGTACGACCACTTAATACTTATTGCTAAAAATTTGCAGGGGTATCAGAATCTTATTAAACTTTCTTCTATCGGTTTTTTGGAGGGCTTTTACTACAGACCTCGTATAGATCTTGATGCCTTGAGGCAGCACCACGAAGGCATTATATGTTCTTCAGCGTGTTTAGGCGGAATTGTTTCTAAGCATTTGGTTAATGGGAATTACGACAGAGCGAGAGAGGTTTCGGTAATATTCCAAGAAATTTTTGAAGACGATTTTTACCTTGAAATTCAAGACCACAGGCTAGAAGACGACAAAGCCGTTCTCGAGGGGGTTCCAAAGCTTTCCCGCGAACTTGGCATTAAAATGATTGCTACAAACGATGTTCATTATCTAAAAAAAGAACACGCTGTAGCCCATAATATTTTAGTAAGTCTTGGGGATAAATCCGGAAATTTCAATTACAAACAGCTTCGTTACGGAACGGATGAGATTTATTATAAATCTCAGGAACAAATGATTGAATTGTTTTCGCAGTATGAGGGTGCAATCGAAAACACATTAGAAATTAGAGATAAAGTAGATTTAGTTTTTGGCAAAACTGTTAATCACTTCCCAAAATTTCCAATACCCCCTGAGTCGAAATCTGCAACGGCCGAGGAGTATTTTGAAGAATTGTGTAGGGAACGCCTACCAAAGAGATACCCGAACCCTACCCCGGAAGTAATGGAGCGTTTTGAGTTTGAGCTTGAAACCATTAAAAAAATGGGATTCCCGGGGTATTTTTTGGTTGTACAGGATTTTATAAATGCGGCAAAAGAGCGTGGTATTGCAGTTGGTCCGGGCAGAGGTTCTGCTGCCGGAAGTATTATTGCTTATATACTTGGGATAACCAACGTTGAACCCTTACAATACGGTTTGTTGTTCGAGCGATTTCTTAACCCAGCTCGTGTATCCATGCCTGATATAGACGTTGATTTCGCAGATGATAGACGAGGCGAGGCAATTCAATACGTAAAAGAAAAATATGGCAGTGATGCGGTTTGCCAGATTATAACTTTTGGTACACTTTCTTCAAAAGCTGTGTTAACCGACGTTGGGCGTGTATTAAACGTTCCGCTTAATAGGGTAAAAGAAATCACAAAACATATACCCTCTGATTTTGGGAAAGTGTATTCACTCGATAAGGCGGTTGAAGAAGTACAAGAATTAAAGCAGTACAAAAACGCCGATGATCCACTGATAAAAGAAATGTTTGAATATGGGCATATTCTTGAAGGCATGAACAGAAACTCGGGTAAACATGCCGCGGGTGTTGTAATAGCCCCCGGACCGGTTTCTGATTACGTTCCACTCTCCGTGCCCGGTGCAGGTGATAAAGATGTTGTAACTCAATACAACATGAAGGAACTCGAGGATTTTGGTCTGTTAAAAATGGACTTCCTTGGATTAGCAACTATTGGTATTATCGAAGAAGCCCGGCGGCTTATAAAAAAAAATCACGGTGTTAATTTGGATATGGATGCCATTCCCGTTGATGATAAAAAAACGTTCGATTTATTTGCGAAAGGACAAACAACCGCAATATTTCAGTTCGAATCGCCCGGAATGCGTGAGTATTTACGCCGTTTAAAACCCGAATCTATTAAAGATCTATCGGCTATGAACGCACTTTATAGGCCGGGTCCTATGGAATTTATCGGTGATTTCATTGACAGAAAATTTGGCAGGAAAAAGGTTGAGTACAGGCATCCGTTATTGGAGCCGATATTAAAAGAAACTTACGGCGTTCTTGTTTATCAAGAACAAGTTATTCAGATTGCTAATAAAGTAATGGGGCTCACACTTGCTCAAGCGGATGTTCTGCGCCGTGCAATGGGCAAAAAAGATGAAAAAGCGATGCAGGATAATCGTGAAAAATTTGTAAACGGCGCAATAGAACAAGGGGTAGGGAAAGCAATTGGCGAACTTATTTTCGAAGATATTTTAAAGTTTGCAAACTACGGCTTTAATAAATCACACGCGGTGGCATATTCGATTGTTGCATATCAGACTGCCTATCTTAAAGCACATTACACACCTGAATTTTTGGCAGCAAACCTTACCCATGAGCTTAAAAACATGGATAAGATTACTCCGCTACTTGAAGATTGTCGTAAACTGGGCATACCTGTATTGCCTCCGGATGTTAACGCACCCTCGGTACATTTCGATGTAATTAAAGGAAAAATTAAATTTGGTCTTTCGGCAATAAAGGGAACAGGTGAAAAAGCAATTGAAGAAATTAAAAGTAAGCGAGAAAAATTGGGACGGGATTTTACGAGTTTGTTTGACTTCTGTTCGAATGTTGATTTGCGAATAGTGAATAAACGTGTGGTTGAGTCCCTTATAATTGCCGGCGCATTTGATTCAATAGATAAAGAGCGGGCAAAACTTTTTGCAAATGTTGAGTTTGCTATAGATTTTGGTGCTCGCGCACAAAAAGAAGTTGAACATACTTCCGGTGGGCTTTTCGCTGATATTGAAGAGGAAGCAATTATACCCGAACCACCTTACCATGCAGCGGAGCCCTGGAGCGAAACAGTAATGTTGAGCAGGGAACGTGAGTATGTAGGTTTTTACGTAACCGGACACCCGTTGCGGAAGCTCGAAATTGAAGCACGGTCGTTCACGGAGGTGGATTTAAGTGACTCTGAGAAAAATTGGCCTGAATATATTCGCGTAGCAGCGGTTGTAACCGATTGCGAGTATAAGTTAGATAAAAAGGGTGATCAGATGTGTTTCTTTCAACTTAATACACTTCAGGGTTCGGCTGAATCACTGATGTACTCTTCCATCTACACTAAATATGGTTCGGCTATTGCTGATAATAATTTAGTTGTTGCAACAGCAAAGTGGGAAATAAAAGGTGATGGAGTTGGACTGCAGGTAGTTGAGGCAATTCCGTTAGAGCAAGCAGCAAGCAGTTTGACAAAATTTATAAAAATTACTGCCGACAAAACCCCCGATCTCATAAAAAAGATTGACAAACTCAAAGCCCTTGCACAAAAAAATAGTGGTGAGTATTATATTTACTTAGGTTTGAGAACTGATGAAGAAGGTTTACGGGTTTTTAGATTAGACTCGGTAAAAGTTTCGCTCAGTAGTGCACTACTGAGTAAACTCAGCAGTATTTTTGGACAGGATGAGGTTGTGTTACAACCAAAACCGATACAAGTACAGAACGACAGAAGGCAAAACTATCGGAAAAATGGGAATTAATTGCTTTTGGCAATTATAAGTGAACCATTAGTCAGAAAAAAGAGTTTAAAATATTTGAATTCTGCCTTATTAATTTAGGTAAAAAAAGTCTTTTGCCTAAAGAGTTAAATTCGTATATTTGTAAATGTTGTTTCGAAGAGCTTGATTTAGTATAATGAAGGTTCAAAAGATTTTGTTTTTTAAAAATGGATAGATATGAACGAAGCAGCCAACGAAAAGTTATGGGCGATTATATTAGGTGCATCATCAGGATTTGGTGAAGCTACTGCAATTCAGTTAGCGAAAGATGGATATAATATATTAGGATTGCACTTAGACCGTGCTGTAACCATGCCTAATGTTGATAGAATTAAAAAAGAAATTGAATCCCATGGTGTTGAGGCGTGGTTTATAAATTCCAACGCAGCTGATGAGCATAAACGCAAAGATGTGTTGGATCAGTTCAACGCGCGTTTTAATAACAAGCCCGTAGTTAAAGTGCTTATGCATTCGTTGGCCTTTGGTACTTTAAGAAAATTTATATCCGAAGACCCTGCTGAGCCAACCATGACCAAGGCGCAGATGGAAATGACTGTGGACGTTATGGCTCATTCTTTAGTTTACTGGACGCAGGATATCTACAAACACGGCTTGTTTGTTCGCGGTGCGCGAGTGTTTGCAATGACCAGTTCGGGCGGAAGATCGAGTATCCCTTACTATGGCGCAGTAAGTGCGGCTAAGGCGGCACTTGAATCACACTGTCGCCAATTAACTGTGGAATTAGGGCATATGGATATAGGCGTTAGCGCCATTATGGCAGGCGTAACAGATACACCTGCATTGAGAAAAATTCCGGGAGCAACCGAGATGCTTGAAGTTGCAATACGCAAAAATCCACGAGCCAGAACCACCACGGCTGCTGATGTAGCAAAAGTGATATCGTTGTTGTGCCAAGAAGGCGGGCAATGGATTTCAGGTGGAATTATTCACGCCGATGGCGGTGAAGAAATAGTAAATTATGTTGGGCAAAATGCTCATTTAAGTTATAGCAAAGAATAAATAAGCAAGATTTAAGGAAATATAGTAATGAAAGCAATCTCTGTAACCGATTCAAATTTTAAGGAAGAAGTACTTCAATCTCAGATTCCTGTACTCGTAGATTTCTGGGCAGAGTGGTGTGGACCCTGTAAGGCATTAAACCCAACGTTAGATGCCCTTTCAACCGAATTGGGAAATAAAGTTAAGTTCGTTAAGTTAAATGTTGATGAGAATGGCGATACCGCTGTTAATTATGGTATTCGCTCAATTCCTCAGATGATTGTATTCAAAAATGGTGAGCGTGTAGATGCTCTTACCGGCAATCATCCTAAGTCAACTATTGCCAATATGCTTCAAAAACACATATAATATACAACACAAACGTAATATAACAGTTGTTTTGTAACGGTTGCAACATTAACCGTACGGATTAGTATGGTCGTTTGCAAAATAGATAGATGAGAAAGCTAAAAAATGAAAAAAATATTAATTTCGGATTCAGTTGATTCAAAAGCGGTTTCGGTATTGGAACAAGCGGGATTTGCTGTTGACTATAAACCCGGTCTCTCGGCAGAAGACATCAAAAAAGTAATTGGAGAATACTCCGGATTGGTAGTACGCAGTGCTACAAAGGTAACGCCTGAGCTTATTGATTTGATGGAGAATATGGAAATCATAGGCCGCGCAGGCGCAGGAGTGGATAACATCAATCTCCCCGCTTCAACACGCAAAGGTATTATAGTTATGAACACCCCCGGTGGAAATACTATTTCAACCGCTGAGCATGCTTTCTCGATGATGCTTTCGATGTGCAGACGAATTCCACAAGCTGATGCTTCTATGAAAGCAAAAAAGTGGGATAAAAAATCTTTTCAAGGTACTGAGGTATATGGTAAAACACTTGGCGTTTTTGGTTTAGGGAAAATTGGACGTGAGGTTGCCACACGTGCACTTGCATTCAAAATGGAAGTGATAGCTTACGATCCGTTATTACCTGAAGAGCAAGCACAGAAACTTAATGTTACCTTGGTAGATAAGGATACATTGTTTAAGAACGCAGATATTATAACAATTCATGTTCCTCTTGATGAGAAAACAAAAAATTTAGTTTCCGCTGAAACACTTGCATTATGCAAAGACGGGGTAAAGATTATCAACTGTGCTCGTGGCGGCATAGTTAACGAGGCAGATTTAGTTGTGGCTCTCAACTCGGGTAAAGTATCGGGTGCGGCGTTAGATGTATTTGAAGTTGAACCCCCTGATTTTAGTAACGAGATTTTATCGCATCCTAAAGTTGTAACCACTCCGCACCTTGGTGCAAGCACCGATGAGGCGCAGGAGAAGGTAGCTATTCAAGTTGCTGAGCAAATGGTTGATTATTTTAAGAACGGTGTTTTGTATGGTGCAGTTAATGCAACATCGTTAGAAGCCTTCTCCAATAAGGAGCTAGCTCCTTTTATTGGCTTGGCTGAAAGTATGGGATCGCTTCATGCACAATTGATGCAAGGCAACGTACGTTCAATAACGCTTGATTTTTATGGCGAGTTATTAGGAACATCGCAAGAAACTATTACCGCAGCTTTCCTTTTAGGGTTTTTAACAAAATCTTCTTCAGATATTGTTAATCTTGTTAATGCTCCATTTTTAGCAAAAGAGTTGGGTATCAAGCTCGAAAAGAGAAGACCTGCGGCAGAAAGTAGCTATACCAATCTGCTTTCAATTTCCGTTATTACCGAGAATGGAACTAAATTGATAGCAGGAGCTGTTTTTGGTTCTACAGAGCATCGCATTGTTATGATAGATGATTTCAGAGTTGAATTCAACCCCGAAGGTAACATTATTATTTATAGCAATGTTGATAAGCCCGGTATGTTGGCTTCTGTAGGAAGTATTTTAGCAGAAAATTCCATTAATATCGCTTCGCTTTCACTTGGAAGAAAGTTAGATAAAGACGAAGCATTAACCATTGTAAACTTAGATTCAGAACCGAGTGATGTAATAATCGGTAAGATTTCTTCGTTAAACGGTATAAAAAAGGTATTTTCGGTAAAAATATAGGTATAAGCGGTATTTGTGTATTGACATTTTTATAAAAAACACTTAATATGTCATACATTTTTGAGAATTTTGTCTAATAATTCAAATCATAACTCTTTCGGGCTGAATAGAGTGAATTATTAGAATTTAGGAAAGCATTTTATTTCAATAATCATATAATGAACTATACTTCGCAGCAATGCGATGTTTCGTGGTTATTTTAATTAACATCATCCACTCAAGTAAGGAGAACATTATGTTCAAACGTACTCTGTTAACAGTTTTTGTTGTTGTGTTAGCGGTGAGCTTCACCAATGCACAAAATAAAAACGTTGTTAAAGGTGTTTCTACCGCAACTAAACAAATAGTTGTTGATGCTGCTGTAGAAAGCACTGCTCCTGTTTCACAGGCTCCCGCAGTAACATTTCCATCAAACCCTGGATTAGCAGGCGATCAATTAACCACCAGTACTTACGATTATTTCACAAACTCAATCGTTCGTGAAATGGTAGTATTTTACAAAGGTGTTCCTCACAT
>CALKUG010000234.1 GCA_937996765.1 uncultured Ignavibacteria bacterium | reverse complement strand
TTGTTAACGGTATTCCTTTGTTGTTTATTGAGCTTAAGGCAATCCACCGTGAGCTTCGTGCAGCATACGACGCCAATCTCACCGATTATAAAATCACCATCCCTCGTTTGTTCCATTACAATGCATTGGTGATTTTGAGTAACGGCATGCATTCCAAGATCGGCTCGCACGAAAGCAAGTACGAACATTTCAACGAGTGGAAGCGCATCACGGAAAATGAGGCAGGTGAAATTTCGCTCGAAACAATGCTTAAGGGAGTATGCGAGAAATCGCGGTTTATGGATATGCTCGGGAATTTTATTTTATTCGATGAATCAGCAGGCGCTCCCGTAAAGCTTATAGCACGCAATCATCAGTTTATTGGCGTTAACAATGCCATTGAATCGGTGAAGGAGCGGAAAAAAAACGAGGGCAGATTAGGTGTTTTTTGGCACACGCAGGGAAGCGGTAAATCGTACTCGATGGTAATGCTCTGCGAAAAGATACTCAGGACCCTGGGCAACAATTATCGTTTTGTGATTGTAACCGACAGGGAGGAATTGGATAGGCAGATTTACAACACGTTTGTTTCAACAGGTGCGGTTACCCAACAAAATGTAAGAGCCGAGAGCGGGGCACATCTTAGGGAGTTGCTTAAGCTTAACCTTCCGTATGTTTTTACACTCATCCATAAGTTTAATACACAAGAACTTATAAGCGAAAGCAATGACATCATTGTTATTTCGGATGAAGCGCATCGCACACAAAGCGGCATACTCGCACAAAACATGCGCAAAGCCATGCCCAATGCATCGTTCATAGGTTTTACGGGAACTCCGTTATTTAAAGATGAAGTGGAAGCTACAAAAAACATCTTTGGTGAATATGTATCCAAGTATGATTTTAGTCGCTCCATTGAAGATGGTGCAACAGTACCGCTGTATTATGAAAATCGCGGTGAGCCGCTGAAGTTAGAAAATCCCGAATTGGATGAACAGTTTAGAGCAGTAGTGGCAGAATCCGATTTAGACGAAGATCAAACAGAGAAACTCAATCGGTTGTTTAATCGCAATTACCCCATCCTCACTTCCGAAAAGCGTTTACGCTCCATAGCCAAAGATATTGTCTGGCATTTTAACCAACGTGAACATAAAGGCAAGGGGATGTTGGTTTGTATAGACAAGGTAACCTCGGTACGCATGTACAATTACATTACCGAGTATTGGGCGGAGTATCAGAAGGAATTTGAAAAGAAGGTTAAAAAAGCTACGGATAAGCAGGAGGAGCTTGAATTAATACACTCTTTCCCTACACGACGCTCTTCCGATCTGAAGAGCGTCGTGTAGGGA
>CALKUG010000233.1 GCA_937996765.1 uncultured Ignavibacteria bacterium | reverse complement strand
TGGTAATCTCGAAGTAGTAACGAGTAACACTGAAGAATTCTTTGTGAGCGCAAAAAGCACAACCGGTGTACAACGTAAAGAAGCAGTTTTCGAGTTTTAATATGTTTTCAAAAATTTTTATTTTCATAACTCTCTTGTTTTCGATAGCTGTCGCTCAATCCAGTGACGTTAGAGATACAATAAAAGCGGTGGCACATAACCGTTTTGAGGTTCCAGAAAAAAGACCCATTTTGCTCCGCAATGTTCTCAGAGTGGATTATAGTGCTGAACTCCTCGATGCTCAAAAAAATAAAATTCGAGATATTAAGACCTTTACACAAAGCCCAAGTGAAGAAGACTTTAAGACTGAAGTACGTGGAGGCAGAGGAACTACGCTTACATTAGTGATTCACGAAGAAATTGGTGACGTAGGTACTTACTACGTTAGATTAAAACTTAGGGCACAATCTGAACTTGGATCTAAGTCGGATGAAGCACTCTATATGATTATTATTGATTATCCGAGTATGGCATCAGCTCCTCAAATTGAGCCAAATTACTTTTACGGTGATGCTGAAGCATTTTCGATTGCTACTCAAGAGTTTACAGATCCTTCGAAATATAGCTACTCCATAAAAACTCAATCCGGTGAAGTTGTGGAGGAAGCGAATGGCTCGGTAGTAAGATTAAATTCTCTATTACAAAAGTCATCCAATGTTGGTAAAAGTTTTGTTGTAACAGCTTTGTATGCGGGTCAGCCATTTTCTTTTAAAGATATAAGCACCGGTACGATTAAAGAAGCAAAGTGGCAATTTAATTTACTTAAGCCCGAGCGGCTTGATGAGATTAATGCTTGGGTAAAACTCGATGACCCTGCCGAAGAGTGGTTACTGAGTCCTACAAATTTTAAATCGAAAGTTTTTCGTTACCTTTATACTTCGAGGCGGGCTAATACGTTCATAACCGCAACTCCTGAGATCAAAGGGTTAAAAGTAACATCAGACCCTCCTGAGTTTCTGAAAAGTTTTTCATCGAGAGTAGGTACACCATGGCTGGAAGTGATTATTGAACCTAATGAAAATTATCTCGATTATTTAGGTACGGTAGGAAGTGAACGCGTTACGATAACAGTAAGTTTTTCCACGAAATTCGAAAAAAAAGAATTTAAGTATAAAGCTGATTTAATCCGATAGGTTGCTCAATGAAACTCGGAAGAGTAGTTTTTTTAATTGCAATAATTTGCACGATGGTAATTGCTCAATCTGCGCAAGAGTATCAGCGGAGAATTGAGAATAAATTACGTAATGATATAGGTTACTTAAATCTTTATTATTATAATTTCACACCCGAGGAATTTCAAAATCCACTTTTTATGTCAGTACCCAAGGCTGACGGAGAGACCGTTGATTTATCAAAAAATTTAAATGGTCAGACCACCTTCATAGTTTATTACCTACCCGCAGGAAGAGACCTCTCTGAAAGAACCATTGTTTTTATTGAATCAAACACTCTCGATACCGCAGCAGTAAGTGGCGGACTTGGTGAAGGAAGTAATACAGAGGCAGCTACTGAATCGGCGGTACTCCTTAATTTCAGAGACCTCTTTGCTATTCGCAATACCGAAGTTTACGCATTATTGCTTAACATGATTGAAAAGTTGGAAGAAGAAGTTGAACCCTCAAAAACTTTAACAATACCCATTGATGAGGAATTAAAAACTTCGCGCGGTGTTACTTCAACTGATAATTCGGACTATTTGAATTATGCAAAAGTGAATTATCACCACAAAATACCCACACCAAAAGAACCGGTAAAAAAACAACGCACACGGCGGGGAACACAGCCTACTGAGGAAAGCAAAGAAACCGAATATACCATTGATGCAAATTTTTATAGAATAGGTTTTTCTCATAAATCAATGCAGTTTGGTATTGGCGGAACAAGTGTGGAAATCAACGCACAAGATAGAGTTCTAAACATTCTGCCATTTCAATCAACCAATCTTGCATTTGGATTACGATTTCTTTTTAGCTTCACGGGAACACTCAACGATATAAAAGATGCTCTTGCAATTGATACTCGATTATTTATGAGGGCAAAAGTAAATCTTGCTAAAAGTGCAGAGTCGTTACCTTTTATGTTTGCGGGCAAACCAAAGCTCAACCTTAATAGCGGTGCAGGATTTGAAATGAGTATGACTCGTCTTTCGGGATTGCCGTTTCTCAATTTTTATGCGGCGTTTAATGGCAATACATACTCCGAGCCAAGTATTTCATTTGGTAGAACAGATAGTTCATGGTCGTATTTTAGCACTTTCCAATGGGAAGGTACTATGTCATTTTATTGGAACACTTCAATTCAAAAAACCGGCAGATTCCGCATGGATATTGGGGCTGCGGGGTTTGACATAGTAAAAAATGTGGTGAACGGAAATACCATAAGAACCAACGGAGCTACCTACTTACAACCAGTGATAAGTTTTAAGTTTGATTTTGTTCCAAATGATGATCCGTTGTTCGGAGTAGGATTGCGGATAATGGATAGCAGAGCCACAATAACTAATTGGTTCAAGCTCTTACAAATTGAGGGACATGTAGCCCGTTTCGAAATGCTCTATTTGGCAGACCCTGTGCTAAGAAATATGCATGAATGGGAAGCAGATGGCGGAGCGTTATTTACTGTAAGATATAGGTATGGCTTTTAATGAAGGTAAATAATCTGTTTTTGTTGTTTTTCTTATGTTCAATTGCTCTCTTCGCCCAAGGATCGCTCGGAGATTCTGATCCGTTTGACAGCACTTCAAATGTAAATAAGCTTAAAACTATTTACACTAATCTCGAATATCCCACAACTACGTTTGATGATTTAAATTCTACCTGGACATTAACAGATGCGTTTTTAGTGAGAGAGGTGTTTAACAGATTAATTAATCGCAGGGCTTTACGTATTGAAAATAATGTTCCATCAAGAGAACAAATTGATAGGCGAGTTGAAGAAATATTTAACGGAAAAGTGTATATACAATTTCAACGCAGGTATTACGATAAAGAAATAAACCTGATGCGATTTGTTTACAGTCAACCTGAACGCGATAGTGCAGAGGGTAAAATTTTTGATGATATCATTGACAATGTATATATAAAAGGGGTATTAGGCGACAAAACATACAATATTTTGCGAGAGCAAAATTACGCATTAACAGATGTTACAAAAGATTTTTATGGCTCCAACATTGGGTACAATTTTGATTTGTATTTTCATGCACTCGAACCGCGAATAATGTTCTGGAACACCACTTCTGATTATACAACAAAAGATAAATACTTACTCTCATTTTACGGAAAATGGGGTGAGGATTATATCAGTTTGCCCGGTTGGCATTTCCCCGATTATATTGCAGGCATTTCACTCGATTATGTTGATTCAGTGCGAAACGATATTGTTCAGACTACCTGGAGTTTTAAGTTAGGAACAAACTTCGACACTAAGCAAACAATATATTCCTCCGGTGCAAACGAACGGAGATTATATAGTACGGGTTCAGGGCTTTATTTCGGCTTCAGCGGAAACCCTTTAAGCTATTGGGAGATTAAAGATTTCACATTCGCTTTTGAAGGGTTTATGACTTTTACAGAAATGCAAGTTGATGATTTTGGCATAGACTATTTCTCTAAGTTTTTCTCGCTTCGCAATTACTACTTATTCTATGGAAGAAAAAGTAATGTAATTGATCTATCTAACTTTGGTTCGGTGGAAGTGACGGCGGGCATATCTCTCAAGAGTTTTTCCGAGTATCTTTTAATGCCTGAAAGAATCAAACTTCAGAAACTTGGTACTAAATACGATTTGAATGTTCAACCTTTTACTGAAGTATCCGTAAGTAGGTTTGGAGGATTGATTCAACATAAGATAGGTACCATGTTTGCATACGATGTGAATCAAGGATACGGTTTTGGTGGAATTAAGCTTTACTTTATGCTAAGTAACACATTAGGTTTTGATATTCGTTACTTTTCTACCATTGGTGGTGGTAAAGCTCTCCCGTACTATCAACCTGCCGGATATTACATAGTGTTTTCACCGGTATTAAGAATTAATTACTAATCTTACCCGGGATTAGTTTTGGAAAGTTTATGAAACTGAAACATAGCCATCTGTTAATACTACTTATGTTTTTATTTTTAGGTGCAGGTAGCGCAACCGCAACCGTTACCGTTGTATCTCCTAACGGAGCTGATACGTTGCAAGCAGGTGTGATGCATCAGATTAGGTGGACAACCTCAGGTGTAAATAATGTTCAGATTGAATACAGCACTAACAATGGAACTACTTGGAACTTTGTAGCAAACGCTCCGGCTGCGCAAAATTTTTATAATTGGACAGTTCCCTCAACCCTCTCTTCGAATACCGCAAGAATAAGAATTACCAACGTTGATAACACTTCTGATTTTGATATATCCAACAACACATTTTTTATTAATCGTCTTGAATTAGTTTCTCCCGTTGGTGGAGAAAAATACGCGATTGGTTCAACAAACACCATCAGTTGGGTTGCCTCAACACACATAAACACAATTAATATTTCCTTTTCTACAAACGACGGGCAGAGCTGGACTTCAATTACGGGAAGTGTAAATGCCTCGATTGGTACTTTTACATGGACACCAACCGTTCCCGGCAACAATATTCGTATGCGTTTAAGGGAGAACGCCAATCCTCGAATAGCAAACATCGGTTCAGGATTTCAGGTTTATTCTCTCGATCTTATTTCTCCCAACGGCGGTGAATCGTATATAGCAGGCGAGACTCAAGCCATACAGTGGAGTAGCAATAGTATTTCGAATGTTACAATACAGTTTTCATCCGATAACGGAGGCGTTTGGAATTCAATTGCTACCGTACCCGCAGCTTCAGGTAGTTACAACTGGTTGGTACCGCAAGTACCCACAGCACAAGGAGCAATTCGTATTCTTGATGCTTCTGATAACGCCGTTCAGGATAGAAGTCTTTCAGTATTTACAATTCAATCAATTACGATAACTTCTCCTAATGTCACAACGGGTTGGAAATCGGGTACAACACAAGCAATAACATGGAATTCAAATTTATCAGGACTTGTGCGGATACAATCCTCTATTGATGGTGGTGCAACTTATACAACAATCGCATCGGTAAATGCAAGTGTAGGAACATATACATACGCGGTTCCCAACACTCCAACAGCAGGTTTGTATTTTAGAGTAGAATCAGTAAATAACATCTCAATATTCGATATTTCAAATCAGCCCTTAACTATTGGTGATGTGAGCTTACTACAACCAGTTTCAGGCGAGTATAGACAAGTTGGCGTTGCCGATACCATTCAATGGAACTCGACCATAGGAATCAACACTGTTTTGATAGAGTATTCTGCTAATGGTGGTGGCACATGGAGACAGCTCGGGTTTGCTGGTAGTTCATCAATAGGTACAAACGCCTATTTGTGGAGCCCTTCAATTTCTGATACAACACTCAATGGTAAAATACGAATCAGTGATGCAATCACCGGATTGGTGATATCTGATTCATCCGATTTGTTTTCAGTTGTGGCTTTAAATATTCAAGTACCAAACGCACTCTCCGTGTATCGAGCAAATTCAAATTCAACAATTCAATGGATATCGAGCACAGGTATTGGGTCATTGAGGATAGAGTACTCAACTGATGCAGGCGCATCTTGGAGTGAAATAGCAGCATCTGCGGATCATAGAGTTCGTTCTCAACTTTGGGCAATACCAACCTCAATAGCTTCGAATTCTGTGAGAATTCGCTTAACTGATATTACTCGGCCAACCATAACAGCAACTACTTCAGATTTTAGGGTGGGCAGTATCTCCTTACTTGCTCCTAATGGCGGTGAAACTTTAGTAGGCAATAATCTCTATACTGTAAGGTGGAATGCTTCACAAAATATTAGTAATGTGATTCTTGCATACTCTACCAACAATGGTGTAAACTGGACTGATTTTGTAGGGTTTTATCCTGCGGTGACAGGAAGTGCTTCAATAACAGTACCCAACGTTTCAACTGCAAATGCACGTTTTAGTGTTCGCGATGCGGCTTCAAACGTACTTGCAGATAGCAGTGATGCCTCATTCACAATCGCGGCATTAAGAGTACTCACGCCCAACGGAAACGAAGGTTTACGTATTGGTGAACGTGCAACGATTACCTGGACAGCTACTTCAATTAATACAATTCGGCTTGAATTTTCATCTGATGCAGGAGCAACATGGTCACCGATAACAGGTGCTGAAAACCTCAATGCAGGTGTTGGTACTTTCAGTTGGGTAGTACCCGGTTCAGCAACAGATCAGGGATTGATACGTATTAACAGTGTTGAGAATCCTGCTTTTTTTGATTTGAG
>CALKUG010000232.1 GCA_937996765.1 uncultured Ignavibacteria bacterium | reverse complement strand
AAACCCTGTTTAGCCCTATGGAGCTTTTGGTGCATCTCAAACGCATCGAAAAAGAGTGTGGAAGGGTTGAACGTTCCAGATGGAGCGACAGAGAGATCGATTTAGATATTCTCGCTTATGAACATACGATGTTGGAGAATGAGCGACTCTCGGTTCCGCACAAGGATTTGTTTCTGAGGGATTTTGCTTTGGTTCCGTTTTTAGAGATTTTTGGTGAAGCGATTCACCCTAAGTTTCAGAAAAAATTTTCGGATATTACACCGAATCTTGATCAAGTTTTTATTGAAAGTGTTTTGGATACACAAATAGTTTTATCAGAGAATTACATTGTTGCAAAATAGCGAATTACAATATATAGTTGTTGAGGGAGTGATAGGGGCAGGGAAGAGTTCCCTGGCTCATATGATTAGTCGGAAATTACAGGCGCGTTTATTTCTCGAGCAATTTGAAGAGAACCCATTTTTAGGTGGATTTTATAAAGATAGAAAACGTTTTGCGTTTCAAACTCAAATGTTCTTTTTAGTGAATAGATACAAACAGCAGCAACAAATTGCTCAGGATACACTATTCGAGAACTACACGGTGAGTGATTATCTTTTTGCGAAGGATAAAATTTTCGCCTATCTTAATTTAAGTTCCGATGAATTAAAACTTTACGAAGCATTGTTTCCACTGCTCGAAAAACAGGTGCGCAAACCCGATTTGGTGGTGTATCTGCGTTCGAGCACCGAGCGATTACTCTACAACATTAAACAGCGAAACAGAGAAATTGAATCGAATATTTCTGCCGATTACATTAAAGAGTTGAGCGAGCATTACGATCAGTTCTTTTTTCGCTATCAGAATACCCCTCTGTTAATTGTTAATACTACAGAGATTGATTTTGTTAATAATAAAAACGATTTTGAAGAGTTGTTTAACGCAATTTTTAGAAAAGACCGTGGCTTTACGGAATATTACAAGCCGGAAGCGAGAAAGAAAAAATGACGTTCATTCGCTTTATTTTATACTCTCTACTTTTTTACTTTGCTATTTCTATAGTGCGCAAAGTGATTGGTTTTCTGTTCGGGAATAATAAACCGAGACAAAACGATTACAACAGGGATTCAACTGTTTTTAATGAATCTATGTACACCAAGCGTACTACAAAACCGGATATGCGTGATATTGAAGACGCAAAGTTTATTGACCTTCCTGCCGAAGAAGACAAGAAGTAGTTTTTAACAGTCGTGTTACTTTTTATACTTCGATTATTGTTTGGCGTTAAGAAACAAACTCGGCATACCTTGCCCGAGATTCGTTCGGTTTTAGTGGTGCGTCAGCAAAACCAGCTTGGCGATCAACTTGCCATAACCCCTTTGTTACGAGCTGTAAAGAACCATTTTCCCCAATGTAAGCTTACCTTTATTTGCTCACCTGAAAATGCAATTGCTTTAAAAGGTAACACCGATATTGATACGCTTTTTGTGTTCGATAAAAAGCAACTGTTTGATTTTGGGTATCTTACATCACTCTATAAAACATTGCGTTCATGTTACTCGATGGTGTTAGCCCCCGCAACGGTTTCGCTTTCATTTACCAATAATGTGCTTGCAGGAATAGCAAACTCGCGGTGCAAAGTGGGTCCTAACTCTCTTAACGGAGTTGAAAACGAAACTGCGTTTTTGTTCCATCATAGAATTGATTTGGATTGGCGCGCAAACCCTGAAACGCACATCACACAACGCTCGCAGGGATTGTTAATTCCCTTTGGTATTGTTAACAAGAGCACTCAGCTTATTATCACCCCGAGCGAAGCACAGAAAAATGAAGCCAAACAAATAATTGCAAAATGGACACAAACAAACGGAGTGCCGCTCATTGGGTTGCATATAGGAGCAGGGAAACCCCCTAACCGTTGGCCTGTGGAAAATTTTATTGCAGTAGCGGAATCACTGCAAGAACAAACAAACGCTTTAGTATATTTGACCGGTTCTTCGGCCGATTTGCCAATAATTGAGCAATTTGAACAACTGGCAAAAAAATCGTTTCCAAAAGTTTTTAATCAGCCAATTCCCGTTCTTGCTGAAATTATTTCGCGGTCGGATTTGTTTATTACTAACGATACAGGAGTTATGCATATAGCTGCTGCAACCACAACAAAACAGGTTTCGCTTTTTGGTCCTACTGAATACGAGGTGTGGGCACCTCAGGGTAACGGCAAGATTGCTGTTGCAAACGGTGAGGCGATTACAAGTATTACTGTACAAGAAGTTTTAGATTTAGCATTACAATTGTTACACTAACAATGTGAGTTATTTATGTCAAAAGGAAATTTTCAAGCCGTTTTAGATATTGGTTCAAACTCGTTACACCTGATAATTGGAGAGGTGTTTGAAGATGGAACGTTTAGAATAGTTGACCGCGAGAAATCGCGTTTACGATTGGCAACGTTGGATAAAAACGGAATGCCAACCATTGATAAGCAGGAAGCAGATTTAGCAGTTATTCTTATTCAAAAGGCTATGCACCTTGCTTCGTTTTATGATGCGCCTATTAAAGTAGTTGCCACAAGTGCGGTGCGTGAAGCACAGCAAAATATGGATTTTATTGAACGCGTTCAACGCGACACGGGATTGCAGTTAACCGTAATAACCGGTGAGCAGGAAGCCGCATATATTTATAGCGGAGTGTGTTCTTTCCTCCCTGAATTCAAGAAAAGTAAAATACTATGCTTTGATATTGGTGGCGGAAGTACCGAGTTAATTATTGGTGAGAATGGCGAAAGTAAATATTTGAACAGTTTGAAAATGGGCTCGGTGCGCTTGGCAAAAAAGTTTTTCCCAAACTTTGAGGTGAGAGATTACGGCATAAACGCATGTAGGGAGCACGTTGCTCATCTGCTTTCGGAAGTTACCAAACCCATACAAACTATTGGTTTTGAAAACTGTGTGGGCTCTGCCGGAACAGTTAAAAGTGTTGCCACTATTATGGAACAGTATAGAATTATCACCCCAACAGAAACTGAGCCAAAGGTAATTACCAAAGAAAAATATAAAGAAGTTTTTGACTTGGTGATGAGTAAACCCACGTTCAAGGAACGCTGTGCAGCATTTACAATTGAAGAAAAACGTATTGATGTGTTGCCTGCGGGTATGATAATTATGGAAGGAATTTTCGAACACCTTGGTGTCGAAAAAGTAACGTACTCCGATTACGCATTGCGCGAAGGAGTTTTATTTTCTACTATCGATCAAACGGAAGCTGTTTAATTGCACGGAAAAATTACACTTCGTAAAAACGAAGAACGCAGAATTGTTAAAGGTCACCTCTGGGTGTTCAGCAACGAAATTCAAACCATTGAAAGCACCATACAAAGCGGTGATTTAGTTGAAGTACTATCATCGGAAGGTAAGTCTCTCGGTGTTGGTTTTTATAATAAACGCTCGCTGATTGCAGTGAGAATGTTGAGCAAAACCGCACAAGAGCTTGAAACAATTATCACTGCAAAAGTGAGAGAGGCATACGCACTGCGTAAAACCTTGTACCCAACACGTGATTCCTATCGCTTAATTTATAGCGAAGGCGATTTTTTGCCTGGTCTTATAGTTGATAAGTATGGAGATACGGGAGTGCTTCAGTTTAATTCATTAGGTGTGTATTTACACAGAGAATTGATAGCTGATGTGTTGGTGCGTGAGGTTGGTTTTAAGAATCTGTTCACCAAAAATGATAACTACTTTCTCGGACTCGAAGGCATACCCGAGGGTGATTTTGTTTTACGCGGTGAGTTGGTTAATCTAAAATTTTCGGATGGAAGTATTACATACAACATCTCACCAACCGATTCGCAAAAAACGGGATTTTATTTCGACCAATCTGATAACAGATATTTTGTTGAGCGTATAGTTAAAGATGCAGATGTACTTGATTGCTTTAGCAATGTGGGCGGATTTGGAATGCACGCATTAAAAGCCGGTGCACAGTCCGTAGTATTTAACGATGCATCGGAAACAGTACTTACACAGGCAAAAAATCATTTGGTTGAAAATGGTTTAAGCGGTAAAACCGAGTTTATTGTATCAGATACGTTTGATTTATTAGAGCGGTTTATAGCCGAGAAAAAAATGTTTGATGTGGTTATGATTGACCCGCCTGCATTTATTAAAAATAAAAAGAGTTTAATCACCGGCAGAAAAGCATACGAAAAGCTTAACCGCGACGCAATTAACGTTGTAAAGCCCGGGGGCTACCTGGTAACCTCTTCGTGTTCGTACCATTTATCGGAGCCCGAGTTTTACGAAGCAGTAAGAAATGCTTCGGGAAAAGCCGGTAAAACGTTGCAACTCATTTGGTCGAACTCTGCTTCCTTAGATCATCCGCGACATCCGTTTATGGAAGAATCGCAGTACTTAAAATTTGCAGTTTATAGGGTGATGTAGTTTATGTTGTTTCCAACCGCAGAGTTTGCCATATTCTTTATTGCAGTGTTTGCATTGTATTGGTTTACTCCGGTTCCTCACACTATAAAAAAAGTGTTCTTGATACTCGCAAGTTATTTTTACTACGGGTATTGGGATCCACGCTTTGTGTTATTACTTATTGGCTACTCTGCTGTTTCGTATTTTACAGCCCTTTATATTCAAGGTGAGCCCAATGCACTCAAGCAAAAAAGGGCTATTACCTATAGTGTGGGTGTGTTTTTGTTGTTACTCGGATTTTTTAAGTATTACGGATTTTTATTTATTAATTTTAATTCGTTGTTACTCAAGGCCGGGTATATACATACATTTCCCATGATAGATGTATTGCTGCCGGTAGGTATATCGTTTTTTACATTTCAGGCGATTAGTTATTTGGTAGATGTTAAACGCGGAACGGTGCAAGCATCTCGCTCGGCGGTTGATGTGTTTTTGTACATATCTTTTTTCCCGCAGTTGGTTGCAGGTCCCATTGTCCGGTCATCGGTTTTGTTGCCTCAAATCCAAAAAGTGCCGGAACGCGGAGAGATTCAAGTATATCGGGCTGCCGTTTTGATAATGGGCGGTTTGTTCAAAAAAATGATTATCGCAAATTACCTCTCCACTGAAATAGTTGACCATGTTTTTCAAAACCCCTCTGATTACTCGCAGTTAGATACATTGTTTGCCATTTACGGATATTCAATTCAAATTTATTGCGATTTTTCTGCGTACTCGGATATGGCAATAGGAGTGGCGTTGTTGCTTGGGTTTAAATATCCCGATAACTTCGACCAACCGTATCGCTCACTTTCGTTACAAGAGTTTTGGAAACGTTGGCATATATCACTTTCTTCGTGGCTGCGCGACTATTTATACATTCCCCTTGGCGGCTCCCGTAAAGGCACGTTGATGACGTATAGAAATCTCATTCTCACAATGCTCTTAGGCGGATTGTGGCACGGAGCATCGTGGAATTTTATTATCTGGGGTGCGTTACACGGTTTTGGGTTGGCGGTTGAAAGATTTTTAGATCCGTTTATAAAACCCTTGCGTGAGAATAGATTTGGAAAAATATTAATGGGAGTAATTGTTTTCCATTTTGTTTCGTTGGCTTGGGTGTATTTCCGTGCATCAGATTTTGGAACGGCAACAACCATTTTGTTTAGGGTGGTGTATGCACAAAATCCCACGGAATTGATTACTCCGTTTATAGTTTTGTTGTTGGTTGTGGGAGTGCTGATTAACGTGCTTCCTTCAAAAATTTATCCTTACATCGAAGAAAAAATTTCGATAATGCCAATTTACGCTCAGGTTGTTTTATTTGGGCTTTTGTTTGCATTGCTTGCTATTATGAGTCCCGACGGTGTAATGCCATTTATTTATTTTCAGTTTTAGAATATTATGAGCACAGGAAAAGGACCACTTTATACTTTATCGCTGATACTACTTTCGTTTGTAGCAGGTATTCTATTGAGTCTGCCGAATATGGAAACCAAAGTGCGTACTATGCAGATGGGTAGCTGGAAGAATATAGTATCCGAAATAATGGCACCCGTTTCAAAATATGTAAGTATTGTACTTCCCTCATCAGTATATTATTCTTCGCAGGAGATATTCCGAGAGGTGGTAGGGTTAAAAACTCAAGCTGGATTTAATAAAGTAAATTTATCGGCTAATGGTAGTGAAAGTACCACAAAATTAAAGAACGGGTTTTTAGCATTAGACACTTTAGAAACAAGTGCTCCAAATGTTTTAACAATCGAGGACACAGGAAACGGGGCGGTATCTGTTTTGTTGATAGGCGACTCGATGATGGGTCCGGGTTTAGGAACGGCATTAGAATACAAGCTTTCGAGATCAGGATTTTTGGTTCATCGCCATAGCGTACCTGCTACAGGATTATTACGCAAAGATTTTTTTGATTGGTTTTCTGAAATTGATGAACTATACACCGAGAAAAAATACGATATCGTTATTGTTATGATTGGCACTAACGATGCCCAGCATTACGAGACGCCCAAGCGTGTGTATTATTACGGCACCAATGAGTGGAACCAGTTGTATATGGATAGAGTATTAGGTTTTACTGAAACACTCAGCAAAAACTCGCGGAAAGTTTACTGGATAGGTATGCCGCCTATGCGTAATGAGTTCTTTAATAATAAAATGATAGGCATGAGCGATATGTTTCGCTCAACTGTTCAGCAGTTCAATGGTGGGGTATTTATTCCCATGACCTCAGTTCTTTCTGAACGTGATGGAGAGTTTACAACATTCCTATCGGTTAATAAAAAATTGCTAAAAGTCCGCAGTGATGATGGGGTTCATATCAGCACCGACGGCTCGCGAATTGCATCGGAGTATTTATACAATTTTGTTACCTCCGATTTAAGCAGGGCAACGGTGCAAGTAGGGAACTTACTCAGTTATTTATGAGCGGGTTTTTTACCCCATTTATCATCTCAAAAATTCTTAAATTTAGGGTCGTTGTACGGAACATTTCTTAACAGAAAACGTCTTAATAATGGTATTAACAAATTAGATAAGGTTATCCGGTGGATATTAGTGCTTTAAACGAAAAAATACGCGAAGAAAGTGCATTTGTTGATTTGCTTACCCAGGAAATTGGGAAAGTGATTGTAGGACAAAAAGGCATGGTAGAGAAATTGATTATAGGAATGTTAGGGAACGGTCACGTTTTATTAGAAGGTGTGCCCGGACTTGCTAAAACCCTTGCAATCAAAACTCTTTCATCAGCGATGAAGGCAAAGTTCAGAAGAATACAGTTTACACCAGATTTGCTTCCGGCGGATTTGATAGGAACACAAATCTACAATCAAAAAGAAGGTACTTTTGATATTCGCAAAGGCCCTATTTTTGCAAACTTTATTTTAGCCGATGAAATTAACCGCGCCCCTGCAAAGGTGCAAAGTGCTTTGCTTGAGGCGATGCAAGAGCGTCAAGTTACCATAGGCGACTCGACCTTTAAACTCGAAGAGCCATTTTTGGTACTTGCTACACAGAACCCCATTGAGCAAGAAGGAACCTATCCTTTACCTGAAGCTCAAGTGGATCGTTTTATGCTCAAATTGGTTATTACCTACCCTGAACGTGAAGAAGAGTTGTTAATACTTCGCCAAAATACTACCGGCGAACAGCAGACCATTAATGCAGTTATTTCTCCTGCGGATATAGCACGCGGCAGGGAGCTGATTAAAGAGATTTATGTTGACGAAAAAATAGAGAAGTACATTTTAGATATTGTGTTTGCTACACGATTCCCCAAAGAATTTGGATTAGCATCGCTGAGCGATTTGATAAGCTATGGCGGTTCGCCACGTGCAACCATTAATCTTGCACTTGCAGCGCGGGGTCATGCATTTATAAAACGCCGCGGTTATGTTATCCCTGAAGATGTACGTGCCGTTGCGTACGACGTACTCAGACACCGAATAGCAGTAACCTACGAAGCTGAAGCAGAATCAATTAACTCCGAAGAAATTATAACACGCATCTTGAATGCTGTTGAAGTTCCGTAAGGAGAACCATGCTCTCAACTAAAGAGATTTTGAAAAAAGTCCGCCAAATCGAAATTCGAACACGCGGGTTAGTGAATCATTTATTTTCCGGTGAGTACCATTCGGTATTCAAAGGAAGAGGAATGGCCTTCTCGGAGGTGCGTGAATATCATTTTGGTGATGATATCAGAAACATTGATTGGAATGTTACCGCACGGTTTGGTTCACCATTTATAAAAGTGTTCGAAGAAGAGCGTGAACTAACGGTAATGTTAGTAGTTGATGTGAGCGGCTCGCAAAACTTTGGTAGTGATTTACGCACCAAGCAACAAATAGCTGCCGAAGTGAGTGCTGTGCTGGCGTTTTCAGCCCTCAAAAACAACGATAAAACGGGATTGCTTTTATTTACCGATAAAGTTGAAAAATTTATTCCTCCTAAGAAATCAAAATCTCATTCGTTGCGTATCATCCGCGAGTTGCTCTCGTTTGAACCCGAAGGTAAAAAGACAAATATAAAAGCAGCACTTGAGTATTTGAGCAAAACCATTACCCGGCGTGCAATTGTGTTTGTAATATCGGATTTTGAAGATACGGGATATGAAAGCATCATAAAATCCATTGGTAAAAAACACGATTGTATTGCAATATCTATTGTGGATAAAAGGGAAGTTGTGTTGCCAAAGCTCGGACTCATTTCATTACGCGACCCCGAAACCGACCAAGAGATTGTAGTGGATAGTTCTAATCCCGAATTTAACCGCTTTCTCTATGAACGCGCATTGCGAAAAGAAAACACACTCAAACAACTTTTTGCAGCTGCAAATGTTGACCATATAAAAATTACCACCGAAAAGGAAAGCTATATAAAATCGCTTATCGGATTTTTTAAGGGCAGGGAGAAAAGACGATGAAACGTTTTGTGTTGTTTTTACTTCTTGTTGTTGGTTTAATAACTGTTCAAGCGCAAGATGTGAGAGTGAACAGTACTACCGATACTACCCATTACCTTATTGGCGATTATATTCACTATACCATTGAGATAGTGTATCCGAATAGCTATGAGATTATAAATCCTGTTGTTCATAAAGATTCGCTAAAGGAAATTGCGCTTATCTCCAGTAGCAAACGCGAGGATAAAGAGAATAACGGATTTATAACATCACGTTTCAAATTTATTCTCTCCTATTATGATAGCGGCAGTGTGGCTATTCCATCGTTTCCCGTTTCTGTTAAAAAGAAATCGGAACAAACATTTACTACCGAATATACTCCATCGCTCATTGTAACAGTAAGCTCGCTTATTGTAGCTGAGGATTCAGACCCTCGGGATATTACCGCAATAAAGGAATTACCCTTCGACTGGGTGTTTTGGTTGATTGTTACACTGATACTTATTGCTGTTATTGTTTTGATATGGTTCCTATATAAGAAATTCAAAAAGAAACCGGCAAAAGCGGAAGAGAAACCCAAAGTAGTGGTTCCGTATTACGTACAAGCGATGTTGGCAATCGAAGCACTTGAACAAGCTAAGCCGTGGAGAGAGGGAAAAATTAAAGAGTTTCACTCGGATATTACTGAGATTATACGTAACTACTTCGAAAAGCATTACGGTATAATGGCTTTGGAGCAAACAAGTTCCGAGATCATTGAATCACTAACAGCAAAAACAAAAGAGAAAGAAGTGCTTTCTGTTACCGATAGATTTTTGAGTAATGCTGATATGGTGAAGTTTGCAAAATACATTCCCATGGAATCTGTAAACGAAGAGATGATTGGGCAAGCAAAACTTATTGTAACACTTACATCGGACAAAGTTAAAAAACAACAGGAGCCCGCAAATGCAACTCTTTCCTGATGGATTAACCTTTGCCTACCCATGGGTGTTGTGGTTTTTAGTTTTGCCGATTTTGCTCGGTGTTTGGTATTTCTTGCGGTTGAGGAAAAAACTGAACGAATCGGTTCATTTCCCCTCGGTTCATACGCTCGCAAACAGAGGTAGAACCGTGCGCGAACGATTGCATTTTACCCCTGCACTTCTGCGTTTGATAGCACTTATGTTTATAATAGTTGCATTGGCAAGACCTCAAACATACATGAGCGGACAAAATATCTTTTCGGAAGGAATAGATATTACCGTGGTTCTCGACGTTTCAACCAGTATGCTTGCTGAGGACTTCAAACCCAACCGACTTGAAGCAGCAAAATCTCTTACCGATGAATTTGTTCAGGGTAGGGTGAGCGATAGAATCGGTTTGGTTATTTTTTCGCGTGATGCATATACACAGTGTCCTATGACCACCGATTATGTAGTGCTCCGCAATTTACTTAAAGATATTAAAAGCGGCGTGCTCGAAGATGGAACCGCAATCGGGAATGCAATTGCCAACGGTGTTAACCGACTGAGAGAGAGCAAAGCAAAAAGCAAAATTATTATTTTGCTAACTGATGGTGTTAATAACGCGGGTGAGGTGAATCCCGTAACAGCAGCAGAAATTGCGTCCTCATTTGGTGTGCGCGTTTATACTATTGGTGTTGGCACCAGAGGCACAGCTCCTTACCCAATGCAGACGGCCATCGGCGTTCAGTATCAAAACGTACCTGTTGAGATAGATGAACCGCTCTTAAAACAAATAGCCGAAACAACCGGTGGAAAGTATTTCAGAGCCACGGGTAACAAGGGTCTCGAAGAAATATATAAAGAGATTGACAAACTCGAACGTAGCAAGGTAGAAGTTACCAGTTATCGTGCAAAAACTGAACACTTTTATCCTTGGGTGCTCTTAGCATTATTTACCGTGCTAATTGAGTTTTTACTGAGCAAAACATATTTAAGAAAACTTCCTTAGGCAAGTACGTGATAAAGTTTGAGAATCCTGAGTATCTAAATTTTCTGTTTGCAATACCCGTTTTGATTGGGGTGTTTGTGTTTGTGCTCTATTTAAAACGTAAACATTTGCGTGAGTTTGCCAACAGTACATTGCACCCTGTGTTGTGGGGCAATAAAAGTTTTGTAAAAGAATCGGTGCGCGGCTCGTTGGTTATATTTGCCATTGCATTGTTAATACTTGCGGTTGCAAATCCCCAGACCGGTAGCCGCATAGAAGAAGTGAAACAAAAGGGAATAGATGTATTTATTCTCCTTGATGTTTCGAACAGTATGCGTGCAGAGGATATTGAACCAAACCGATTGGATAAGGCGAAGATGCAAATCTCGCAACTTATCAGAAGGTTGCAAGGCGATAGAATTGGACTTATCATATTTGCAGGAGATGCGTTTATTCAATT
>CALKUG010000231.1 GCA_937996765.1 uncultured Ignavibacteria bacterium | reverse complement strand
ATGTTAAAGCAAACGAAATTGATAATATATCGCTCTATTTATCAAAAATATTACTGGAAATGGAGAATGGCGGAATACCAAAACTTGACCATATTGTTTTAAGTGGAAAGTTTCAACCCGAAATAATGATAGATGAGTTCTCATCGCTTTTCCCAACTGCAATTGTTGAAAGTATCCAATTCCCAGAATTAAGTCTCGAGGCTTTGCATCCCGATAAACATGAACTTATTGTTGAGTTTGGTTATTTAATAGCAACTGCTTTTGATGTATTGAATGTTGAGAAGCAAAACGGCTATACTGTTAATCTATTACCTCGTTCAGTAATTGAAGAGCAAAAAGTACTTCAGTTTGGCTGGCATACTTTTGCTGTTCTACCTCTCTTGTTTTTAGTTACACTATGGTTAACTACTATGTATGTTGAAAACAAGCAACTTATGCTCGAACTCGATCAAGAAATCCAAAGATTAACGGTGCTAAAAATTGAAAACACAACAATACTCTCACAGATAGATGAAATTGATCAGAGGATAAATAATTTCGATCAAACACAATCACTGCTTGATGAAGGGACAAGAGGTGCCGAACAATGGACAAAATTTTTGTCTGCATCTACTAACTATCTTGGTAATAAGCGGTCAGTGTGGTATAGAACACTGAATCTTGAGGATAATAATACCTTCAAACTTGAAGGACATGCAACTAACAGAAAAGCATTAACAGAGTTTAGTGATTTTCTTTCTTCCTATAACTCATTATTAAAAAATATTAAGGTTGAACAAATAGGTAAAACAGATGTTTTCCGTTACACATTAATTCTTCAACTTCCTGATGCAGCGGGGGTGAGTAAATGAACAGAAAATGGATTAACACACTAACATTACTCACTGTGTTTTTTGTGATTGCAATTGGTGGATACGCATATATTTACTTTATGCAAGACCGTAAGATTGATACAAAAAATAAGCAAATACGTGAACTCAGTGTTTTTGATTACAGTCCTGATTCACTGATCTCACAGTTACAAGATAGAATGGACAGAGTTAAATCATTAGATTCCGTGTTGGCTGCAAGGAAGTACAATATTCCGTTACGCCCATCGGAAAGAAAATTCTATGAATTTATGACACGACTTTCTAATACTCTTTCGGATCAATCAACATTTGATTTAGAGTATCAGGAGGATGTTGTTGAAAAGCCCTTTAGCTATCAAAGATTTACCATAGATGGTCGCGGATACTTTAACGATTTATACAAGGTTATTTATGCAATCGAACAAAGTAAAGAATTTAAGAAGATTAAAAAGTTAACACTGAATAATACCGTGAAGGTAGAAGAAAATCAAGTCCCTCATTTTTTGGTTTCATATAAAATTGATGTTTCAGTGTATTACTCTGATGTTAAAGATTTTGCACCTATTCAGATTACTGAAAATAACATGGCTGCAGAGAAGTTATACGATGTCTTTTTTCCTTTAGTGAGAACCGAAATACCACCCAACTTAGAAGGTTTGCTTGAAGTTCAAGGAGCAAAGCTTATGAGTATTCTTCCCGATGGCGCTTACCTTGTTGATAAAGATGGTGAAAGCTTTATGCTGAAGGAGTGGGATGAAGTGTATTTAGGTACAGTGACTGAGATAAACAGAGAGAAAAATACTATAACGTTTATGTTAAACATTGGCGGTATTGTTGAAACCATTACCACTGATTTGGAACGTACTAAAATTGAGAAAAAAAAGTGAGTTGATTATGAAGCAGTTATCACAATCGTTATTGGTTTTACTATTGGCCTGTGGGTTGATGCTTAATGCACAAGACAAGGATAAGGTTGAACGCTCGTTGCGAGGATATACGAATCCAGGAGATTTAGTAACTTTTTCACCTAACTTGCCTTTTAGTACCGCAATTGAATTGCTAAGTAGAGTCAGTGAGCTGAGAACAGGCAAAAAGATAGTTGCAACATTTCAAGATGGGCAAGCCATTGAAGTTGATGTGATTAATATGCACTATTTAACTGTTCTAAATATGCTCGCCCGTATGAACAATGCAATTATTGAAGAAGGTGAAGAAACAATTTTTATAAAACGAACTTCGCAACAGGCATTGGTGAGGGACCCCAAAAAGTGGGCATCACTCGATGCTCGCGAAGTAAAGATAAGTGCAGTTTTCTTTGAATCTGACGTAACTAAACTTAAAGAACAGGGTATTAACTGGGATTTTCTTCTTTCCGGTCGTGGCATAGACATCGGTGCTTCGCTTACATCAACCTCCGGTCAGGGAGAATCAGGTGGAAACAATAGCGGTACAAGCAGCATTAGTTCGAGTGGAAACGTAGAATTGGGTCAATTCAAGGGAAACGTAAATGCATTATTTAGAATGTTTGAATCCGAAAATATTGGTGAGATAATTGCCTCTCCCAATATTACTGTACGTGATCAGGAAAAAGGTAAAATTCAGGTTGGTTCTGATTTCTCAATTAAAACACTCGATTTTGCCGGAAACGTTACTGACGTGTTTTTCTCAACCGGTTCCATCATTTCAGTTACTCCGTATATCTATAATGAGGATGGAATTGATTACGTATTGGTTGATTTAGAAGTAGAACGTTCAAGTGGATTTCCTTCGGAAATATCTACCGAAATTAAAAAGACTCAGGCTAAAACCCAAGTTTTACTACTTGATGGAGAAGAAACTATAATTGGTGGATTATTCCAAAACGAAGAACAAGTTTCCCGTACAGGAATACCATTTCTAAAAGATTTACCTTGGTGGGTTCTTGGGATTAGGTATTTAACCGGTAGTGATCAAATAAATGTGATCAAAAAGGAATTAATTATACTCATCAAAGTACAGTTACTTCCTACGCTCAAAGAAAGAATTCAAACAGTAAAAGAGAAAAATGCTTTACAGGATGCAAGGAAAGACTATGATGAGCGATTGAAATACTTAAATCCTGAAAGTCCGTTGGAAGAAAAAAAAGATAAAGAGTAAACCTTATGCAGTCAATTTTAATTGTTGATGATGATAACATGATGGGCACAGTTCTTAAAGAAGAACTTGCTGAAATGGGTTATAACACAGCTTATGTTGGTAGTGTAGATGGAGCTTTTGAGTTCCTTAAAACAGGTAGTATTGACGTAATGCTATTGGATTTAAAAATGCCGGATAAAGACGGTTTTGAACTCTTAAAAGAGTATGAGGGCAAAGATGTACCTTTTCGGATAATTGTTCTCACCGCTTATGCAGATGTTCAATCAGCAATACGAGCCAAGAAAATGGGTGCTTTTGATTTTCTGAACAAACCCTACGATTTTGATGAGCTACTTATTGCAATCCGAAACGCATGTCAAGAAGATGATTAGCGATGAAATTAACCACACGCATAGTTGCTATCAATTTTGCGGTAATTACGATTATTCTGATTACCGCGGGTGTGGCATTCTATTCGGTTATTTTCAATGTTCTTACTCAAAGGCAAACAGATAGTCTATTAGATTCGAGTAACAGGTTACTCTTTGTTTTGCAGGATAGGCTCGATGATGCTCAAGACTATGTTATTGCAAACCCCTCCATTAAAAAAATTATACAAAACAACAAGAATCAAATACTTGACGGAAGTGCAAGGGTGGATGTTGTATTTGCTTCCGATTCAGATTCTTTACTGATACCCGGAACTTTACGAATAAGAGAGGGGGTAAACCTTAACCTTGAAGGCAACTCAATTCGTAAGTTGGTTGAGTCTAATCCCACACTCTACCTTCGGAATACAATTTTGAATGGAAAGCATGTTTGGTATGGAGTCTTTTTACAGGGAGGGACACTTGAGTTTATTGCCAATTCTATTCAGGCACGTTTAGCCGTTTTTTCTTCAAAAGGACTGGAAGAAATTACTTCGGCAAATGACAACGACAAAATTCTTGGATTGTTAATTGAGGCTCAGAGCAAATTAAAAAATAAAAACAGCTTTTCGTTTTATTCAGAGGATTCGCCACAAACTTATTTCCTCTCAACATTAGTGAAGATAAATAGTCCGGGAATTGGTTCTCATTCAATTGACATAATTGTCTTTTCTACTCTTGATGAAACAGGAACCTTAAGCACAACTATTTCACAAATATTGGCCATTATCGGACTTGCTTCCATCGTTCTTTCTGTGATAATCACGCTACTTTTTACCACAAAGGTGCGAAAACAAATTGCAATTTTAGCACAAGCAATGAAGGGTACAAAAGAGGGGAGAGTGAGGTCGGAACAATTACAAGTGCTCGAAGCCAATGAGCTTGGTGCATTAGCAACTGCTTTTAACTCAATGACACGTGAGTTAGAAGAAAAAGAAATTCTTAATCAAAATTATTCTGAATTTGTAACTCTTATTAACGAACACCCTCACTTAGATGAGTTTGTTAAATCGTCACTCGAAATTATCGTAAGGGTTGTTGGATGTGGCGGTGCAACACTCTATTTTTTTGGTGATGGAGATCTGAGAAGATTAGGTGAGTTTTTCTTGGAAAACAGTCCGATGCGAGATATAAACATCATCGGACTTGTTGAAAAAACTATGATTAACAGGGTGAGTTCGGAACTTCACTATAACTCAAGCTCCTCAGAAAATGGTGAAACGGGTGATGCAATTGTTTTACTGATACCTGTTGTTTTTCAGGGTAATGTTATTGCAGTTTTGTCAATATTTTCGAAAGAAACCTTGCCCTATAAGGCAAAGCAATTTATTTCATTAATTTCAGAGCAACTTGCTATTGGCTTATCAAATTCCTTTGTACGCAGAAGATTGGAAGAGCTTGTAGATGAGTTAAAAGAACGCAATGAACAGACAAAATCTCAAAACGAACTCATTAGAATTAAGAACGATGAGTATCAAAAATTATCTAAAGAACTCTTCGAAAAAGCACACGAGTTAGAGGTTCAGCGTAGATTTGCAGAAAACTCCGCACGATTAAAAACTAAGTTTTTAGCATTACTCTCTCACGAATTAAAATCACCGCTTAACTCAATCTTGGGTTTAACGGAAGTAATCAAAAAAGATACTAAAGAATCCAAACAACTTCAACGATTGGATATCATTCAAAAAAGCTCTTTCCGATTGCTTCGTTTATTTAACGATTTGATGGAGTATGCTAAAATTGAGGGTGGAAAAACGGAAGTGGTGCGTGAATGGTTTTTGCTTGAGGATTTGATTGAAGAATTATTTGCCGCAAACTATGCCGATTGCGAAGAAAAAGGAATAACTTTCGACATTAAGAAAAGCTATAAACCTACCGTTGAAGTTTATAGCGATAAAGTTAAGTTGTTCCATATCGTAAATAATTTACTTTCAAATTCGGTTAAATACACGACCCATGGCAGAATTGAATTGGATATCACAATAAGCGAAACCGAGGTAAATTTTATTGTTACAGATACGGGAATTGGAATCAATTCTGAGGAATTATCCCAAATATTTGAAGAATTTAGACAAGGTGAAAATCGAAATAAAGTTGCTTCTGGAGGCTCTGGACTTGGACTTACGATAAGTAAGCATTTTACCGATTTACTTGGTGGATATATCCGAGCAAAATCAGAGGTAAGCGTTGGTTCTACGTTCGAAGTAGTTTTACCAACACTCCAGAGGTTTAGTTTGTTGGAACAGCGTGTAAGCAACTCGTTAGAGCAACAAGGCTATACGTACGAAGAAACACCAAAACAGAACAGAGAAAAAGTTATTTTAGTAACTGACGATGAGGCAACCGGCAGGTTTACTTTGCGAGAAATTCTTGAATCAGAAGGTTATAAAGTTATTGAGGCATCGGGTGGAGATGAATGTATAAAGCAATTACATGAAAAAAAGCCTGATTTAATTTTACTTGATATAATGATGCCAGGCAAAAGCGGATTTGAAACCATAGTAGAAATAAGAAATGATAAACAGTACTCTTTTTTGCCTATTTTTGCTGTGAGCGCACGTGCTATGTTAGAAGAAGCAGATATAATTTTTAGGTCTGGGTTTAACGGGTTTTTGCCAAAGCCCATTAATGCCCATGAATTACTTTCGACAATCGAAAAAAGTTTATTAGCGGATAAAGCCAATGAGTAAGATTTTAATAGTTGATGATCAACAAAGCAATCTCATGATATTAGATAAATATCTTACAGTGAATGGGTTTAAGACCATTACTGCAAATAAGGCAAAAGAAGGGTTGCGTTTGGCTATTGAAGAATTTCCCGATTTAATTCTCCTTGATGTAATGATGCCTGAAATGAACGGTTACGAAGTTTGTAAAGCAGTAACAGAAAATAAGGCAACATCGCGCATCCCGATACTAATGGTTACGGCGAAAGAAAGTTCCGAAGATGTAGCTGAAGGGTTTAGAGCTGGTGCTTTTGATTATATTAAAAAACCGTTTGACCGAACAGAACTACTCACCCGAATAAATGCTGCTTTAAAATTCGCACAATCCCAAAGAGTGTTAATTGAAGCAGAAAAGGTAAAAACGTTTACCGCTACAGTGGTAACTACCAATCATAAAATAAAACAACCTCTTACTATTATCAATCTTTCAACGGCAGCCTTAAGGAGAGAATTAGGTAAACCTGAATACCAAAAAGAGGCATTATTAAAGAGGATAGAGTATATAGAATCTGCAGTTAATGAAATCACTTCGGCAATTAATCAATTAAACGCAGTTGAACGCCCACAGTTAACAGACTATGTGAGTAACATTAAGATGATTGAACTTGATGCTCAAAAACTTAAAGATGCTTAAAATTAGTTCGACAACAGTTTTTTGATTACTTGCTGAAGTATCTCGAAATTATAAGGCTTACTTATAATTTCTGTTACATTTAAACTGCGTGGTGATAAATGCTCTTCGTACTCATTGGTTCCGGAGGATAAAATTACAGGCACTGAAGGATGTTTCTCTCTGAGTTGGGCAATACACTCCAATCCATTTTGATTAGGCATAGTGTAATCAATAATTGCTAAACCAAATGATAACTCATTCTGTACATCTTTCAGGAAATCGAGTGGATCGGAATAGATACGAGAAACATAACCAAGTTCTTCCAACATCTCCGCGAACAAGTCTAAAATCATTTTTTCATCATCAACTATAACAACTGTTTTGGATGCATCTTTGTTTAATAAATGATACTCATGAGCAGGGAAGCATACAGAAAAAGTAGTACCCTCGCCCAATTTACTTCTTACTTTAATGGCACCATCAAACTCTTTTACAATCTGAAGCGAAGCGAACAAACCAATACCGGAATCCAGTTCCCGCTCTTTGGTTGAAAAATGTTTTTCGAATATGTGTGATATATTTTCTTCACTTATACCGCATCCGTTATCACTTACTTCAATAAAAACATAACTACCCATGGAGAGTTCGGGGAATGACTCCCTGTTTTCTTGTGAAACCTCAAGATTTGAAAATGAAAGTGCAATTCTCGGTATTCTATCCAAACTTTCAGATGATTCGTAAGCGTTAATACATAAATTCTGTAAAAGTTGATATACCTTTGTAGCATTTGCTTTCCACATAACAAGGTCGGGGGATATGGAAATTTCAAATTCTAACTTCCCATTAGACTTAACTTCCATCACAGAACTTATTTCTCTCGATAACTCAGTTACGTCAATAAACTCATTGGAGGTTTCATTCTTTTTAGAACGAAGTAATTGCGAATTTATTTTTGTGGCACGTGAAAGTGCTTGCTCAATAATTGAAATCACTTCACTTGCGGATACATCAGTTACTATTTTTTTTAATTGTGCAACATTACCGAAGAGTGCAGTTAGCAAATTATTTAAATCGTGTGCGGTTCTATCAGCTAAAGCACCCAATTGCATTAGCTCTGATTCTTTAGTGTTTACGGATTTCTCAGTATTAAAGGAATCTTGATGTGAAGAAGCTTCAGGAAAATCCATCACCGCAAGAAACAAATGTTTAGATGAAGTAAACAACGACTTAACGGTTAACCGAGTAGAAGGGGGTAGAGAATAAAAACGCAACTCCTCATCTGCCATTGATACTATAGATTCGAGGATAGGGAAGTGTGAAAAGATGTTCTTTTCTCCATACTCCTCAATTATCATCATTGATTCAAACAATTCGTTAGCCGCAACAATGTTTCCGTTTGAATCAAAAACAGCTGCGGGTTTTTCATCCAATTGACATTGAATCATCAATACTGCAAATTCATTAGCATTATGAGTGTGCACTTTGTTCATCCTTGAGATTGTATTTTAGAATTTTGGTATAGAGGGTCTTTAAACTTATACCTAACTGTACCGCTGTTTTTCCACGTTCCCAATTATTATTCTGCAATACTTTTTTAATATACAATTTTTCTACATCTTCAAGTGTGAGGGTTTGGTCACCCAAATCGATTAATGAAGTTAGCTCCGAAATATCTCTCTGTGGTTTTTCAAGTTCCGAGGGAAGAAGATGTAAAAACAAATGTTCGGGTTCAATTTCAGAACCTTCCGAAAAAATGATTGCTCGTTCAATGATGTGTTGAAGTTCACGAATGTTACCATTATAACTGTAGTTAAGAAGAGCTGTTTTTGCATTTGGACTCAGTTGCTTTGGTGAGCGTATCGGTGTTTTTTTATAAAGAAAGAATTCTGCTAATTCTATAATATCTTCTCTCCGAGAACGTAATGGCGGAATCTCGAGAGTTATTACATTAAGTCGGAATAACAAATCTTTCCTAAAATTTTTAATTTCTGCTTCGTGATATAAATCCCTGTTTGTTGCTCCAATAACTCTCACATTCGATTTTAGGGTGTTAACTCCGCCGATTCTTCTATACTCGCCATTTTCTAAAAATCTGAGTAATTTTGGCTGAATCATTATGCTCATCTCACCAATTTCATCGAGGAAGAGTGTACCTCCGTTGGCAATTTCAACAAGCCCTTGCTTTGTGGCTTTAGCATCGGTAAAAGCTCCTTTTTCATACCCGAATAATTCACTTTCGATAAGTTGGTCGGGTAAAGAGGCGCAGTTAATAACAACAAAGGAGCGATCGCGACGCATAGAGTTTTGATGAACATAATGTGCGAGCAATTCTTTTCCCGTTCCTGTTTCGCCGGTGATCAGAACGTTGGAATCGGACGCAGCAGCCTTTCCTGCGAGATCTAATAATCTGCTTATTAATTTGCTCGAGCCAATGATACTCACCGAACTTGTTTTTAATTTCTTTTTCTCGAGTAACTCGTTTCTAATCACCAACTCACGGTGCTCAAGTGCTCGTGAAATTACTATCATCAATTCATCAACCCGATACGGTTTTTGAACATAATCGTAGGCACCAATTTTAATGCATTCAAGGGTTTTTGAGGGGTCGCTATTTGCTGAAAGAATGAGAACTTCAACCTTGGGATAGTTGTCTTTAACAAAATGTAAAGTATCAATGCCGGAGATGTACTGCATATTGAGATCGAGCAGAACTAAATCATAGCTCTTATTTTTGATTTTGTCTATGGCATATTTGCCGTCGTAGGCAATGTCAACTAAAAACCCCTCCTCAATAAGGCGTTCTTTTAAAAGGTAGCAATGTGTCTGATCATCATCAACGATGAGTAACTGAGTTTTCGAAATGCTATCCGACATACTATTCTTTCAACTTTTTCTCAGGTAAAATATAGGGTATCCATTTCAAGGTAGATTGCGAATATGCCTTGTACTCGTTAGGACAGTGTTTTAATAAAAAATCTTCTTCAAAATCAGAACGCATAATAAGAATTGGTAATTCAATCAGTAAAAAGAACAACAAAATTAAATAACTTTCAAGAGCGATTGCCGCAGAAAAGCTTGAAATAAACTGAAAGAAATATGCGGGATGTCTGAGATATCTATAGATGCCGGTATCAATAATTTTCTGCTTGCCAAAAAGGACAATGTCTTGTGTATAAAAAACGCCCAAATCACGGAACGATTTAACTTGAAGATAGATAGACAGGGCAAATAAGAAAAGGAAAAGAGTACGAATATATAGGTCGTAATTAAAACCGGTTTCAAATGTACCGATATTAAAAATCCCAAGAATCACCAAAACAAGAGTTATGGTTGTTACCAGTTTTGGAATTGCTTGTAACCAAGTGCGAGGTTTAATTTTCACATCTCCTGCAACACTTTTCAAACTTCGTAATGCAGGTTTGTAGGATAAAAAAAATGAGTATAACACTATAGCACCCATAAGGATGCTAATAACGTTATCCAGTAAACTACGATCCAAAATTGCCTCTTTTTCTTAATTCGGAAATTGCGTAAGTTTCTATCGGAACATTCTACATCTAAAATGATTAATATAAAATATTTAGTTAATACACCAATACTTATTGCGGTAGGAATTTATTTTTTTCTTACTCCAAAGTCATACCATTTTATTGATTTTATCAATTTATTGATTCATGAGGGAGGACATGGAGTATTCGCTATTTTTGGTGAATTTATCCACGCTGCCGGTGGTACAATAATGCAACTTCTTATTCCATTGTTGTTTGTAATAGTAAATGTTAGAACAAAGTATTTTATTCTTGCTCAGTGGTCTGCTGTTTGGTTCATGCAAAATATGATAAATGTTAGTGTTTATATGGCAGATGCAAGAGCGAGAGTATTGCCCCTGTTAGGTGGGAATAAGGTAAGACACGATTGGACGTATTTATTTCATCAAATGGGTG
>CALKUG010000230.1 GCA_937996765.1 uncultured Ignavibacteria bacterium | reverse complement strand
ATGATGACTTGGTTACCAATGGTTATGTGCGTCCCACAACGCTCGAAATTTTTGTTATGGATGCTGATGGTTCCAACATGAAACAGGTTACCAATTTAGGTAAAGCAAGCTTTGCTCCATTTTTTCATCCCGATGGGCAGCGTATCATATTTTCATCTAATGCGCAAAGCTCCGACCCCCGTAACTTCGACCTTTATATGGTTAATGTTGATGGAACAGGTTTAGAGCGCATTACTTATTACGAATCTTTCGATGGATTCCCCATATTCACCGCAGACGGCAGATATCTTGTATTTTGTTCCAACAGAAACTCGCGTATCCCGGGAGAAACTAACGTATTTGTAGCAGAGTGGAAAGACTAAACAATCATGATTAAAACAACATTATTAACCGCACTTGGTTTCTCAGCGCTTGTTTTTGCTCAGCAAATACCACAAAACGAGAGCAAGTCCGAAATAACTTATAAAGAGTTGTACGACCACATTTCTTACCTCTCCTCAGATGAGTTGGCAGGAAGATTCCCCGGAACCAGAGAAATTGACGAAGCAGCCGAGTACCTTGCACAAGATTTCAAAAGAAGTGGTTTGAAGCCCCTCTTTAACGGAAGCTATTTCCAAGAGTTTGAAGTGATAACAGGTGTGGAGCTTGGCAGCGCAAATAAGTGTTCTTATACCATAAACGGTACAGAAAAAGAATTGCAACCGGGTACAACCTACTCACCACTCGGCATTTCGGGAAATGCAACAGTAACCGCCCCCGTTGTTTTTGTTGGTTACGGAATTACCGCAAAAAAGCTCGAGTATAACGATTATGAAGGAATAGACGTAAAAGGTAAAATTGTACTCGTATTACGTTCACACCCCGAAGGCAAACAACCCCATTCGCAATTTGATGAATACGCAACACTTCGTGCAAAAGCAAGCAACGCAAAATCACAAGGAGCTATAGCAGTAGTGTTTGTAAGCGGATACACCTTAGAAGAGGAAGATGCCTTTGTGCCACTGCGTTACGACCGTGCCCCTGCCCTAAATGGAATTCCCGTTGTACAAATCAAAAGAAGCATTGCCGATGAAATTTTTGCCGCAGAAGGAAAGAAATTAGAACAAATAAATCACGAAATTATCTCAGGCAAAAGGCCGCAATCCTTTGCACTCGCAACAACATTTAAAGTAAGCACCGAAGTAAATTACCTTGCCAAAACAACTAAAAACGTAGGTGCAATACTCGAAGGAACAGACCCAAAACTCAAAGATGAATATGTTGTTTTTGGTGGACATTACGACCACCTCGGACACGGTTACATCGGTTCGCTGTATCGCGGTAAAGGTATGCAAATCCACAACGGAGCAGATGATAACGCATCGGGAACGGCGGGAGTCCTTGAACTTGCCGAGTACTTTGCAGCAACAAAAGGCAACAAACGTTCCTTAATTTTCCTTGGATTTTCGGCAGAAGAAATGGGATTACTTGGCTCAGCATATATGGTTGATAACTGGAGCATACCAAACAAGCAAGTAGCCGCAATGCTCAATTTTGATATGATAGGCAGATTAAAAGAGAAATCGTTAACCGTTTACGGAATGGGAACCTCATCTGCTTGGAAACCGCTTTTAACGCGCTTAAACGACACCACCGCGTTAAAACTCAGCTTTATAGATGATGGATTTGGAGCAAGCGACCACTCGTCGTTTTATCAAAAAGACATCCCCGTGCTCTTTTTCTTTACGGGCATACACGAAGATTATCACAGACCGAGTGATGATGCAGACAAAATCAATGCCGAAGGATCGGAGCAAGTATTAAAATTTGCAGTACAAGTTGCAACCGAGATCATTAACACCGAAAGTAAGCCCGATTTTATAAAGCCCAATAAAACGGAAACCACACAGCGCGTATCGTTCAAAGTGTATGTAGGAACCGTGCCCGATTACTCATATACCGGCGAAGGATATAAAATAAGCGGAGTTTCCGAAGGTTCACCCGCCCAAAAAGCAGGGATGGAAAAAGGCGATATACTTGTAAAACTCGGCACCAAAAAAGTGGCAAACATTTACGATTACATGGGAGCCATGGCCGATTTTGCCCCCGGTGATACCACCACCCTCACCGTTCTCCGTAACGGCACCGAAAAAACCCTCAATATCACCTTCACAGGCCGATAACCCCACCCTTTAAAACCCACAAGGCAGGATAAAACTCCTGCCTTGGATTTTAGGTAAAAACAAAAATTTTAGAATACCTCAGTTAATGCCCAACTGCGCTATGGAAATATCAAAACCGTTTTGCAAATTAATCCATACTTCCGCAGAAACTCCTAACACCATTTCTAACTTAAATGCGGTTTCAGGTGTAATGGGTGCTCTTCCGTTAATTATCTCGTTAACAAACTTAGGAGTACGGTTTAAGCGTAAAGCCAGCTCTCTTTGCGAGATACCCTTCTCGATAATAACTTCCTCGAGAGTGATGCCAGGATGCACTGCAAATTGAGGCTTAAATTCAAATAAATTTTTTCTTTTTGTCATATAGTTTTCCTTAATGGTAATCTACTGTCCAAACAATCTAAATTTCATTAACACTCTCAAAAACCTTTAAATAACCCCTTTATTTCAAACCTATTAGCTAAGAAAGAGTAAATTGCTATACACTAAAGTAAAAGATATGCTGGCTAAACCTTAACGACGCCCCATCCAAGCATTGTGTAGCCTTTCTGAGTTACGTTGACATTGTGAATGGGTTTTACCTTGCTGCACGTAAAGTACTCAAGTGATGGCTTATATACTCAGTACATTTAAGGATTTAATCTCAATTTATTAGATGTGAGTCACAGTCAATTTCCAAATGTTTCAATGAATTTTTGTATTCAATTCCTTGTGAAAAAAATAATAATTCCACACCCTTTTTGTTTGATGTGGAGTGTGATAAATAATATTTAACATTTTCTTTTTCTGAGTATAGGTCCTTGATGATTTGAGAATCGTCATAAGATAAAATCCAAGATTTTTCATAAGTCTTTAAGAAAATAGCAAGTTTCTCATGGTCTTCTGTATTTAGAAAGTTCATATACAAACCTTTCCCTTTTTTTACGTAGGGTGGATCTATATAAGAAAACGACTCATTTTTGTTTTGAGTTATTTTTTCCATAAGTGCTACACCATCTAGGTTATAAAGTTGAATTCTGTCACTTAATCTTCCAACTAACTCAATTCTTCTAGTCAATTCAGTCTTATTAAACCTCGAACAAATATTGTACTTTCCTACTTGCTTGAAACCACCTATCATCCCCCCATTTATCACTCCTGAAACATTTGTCCTATTAAGAAAAAAGACAGAGCACGCAACATCAAAGTCAGAGTGTGAATTCCAATTCTTATAGATGTCTCTATAGTAGAACCAATTTTCAATGTTCACTTCAACATTGCTCAGCCACTTTACAAAATCGGAGGTCTCGTAAAGAACGATTGACCAAAATTTAAAGATGGTAGTGTCGAAGTCGTTTAAAATCGCTTTCTCCATCACATTCTCGTAAAGCAACCGAAGAGCTACACCCGCGCCCCCCATATATGGCTCTATATATGTTAAACCACCGAGGTTGTTTAACGTAATTAGCTCTTTAATAAAGTCATAAATCCTTCGTTTCCCACCTGGATAACGAAGCGGAGAAAAATATCTATTTGAAAAAGGACTCATTTTGACTCATCTTTAGGGTGTGACAATAACAACATATTTCCAATAAGAATTGACATAGCCATAGTTTGCTCAATATCAAATGACGAATTGTATGAGTGTGCAGAATTTTGTAAAATCTGTAAAAAACCGGATTCTGTTTCAAGTACTTGATTTCTGATTGTTGTTTTATCATTTTTGTCCAATTGATTTCTTGCTTCATCATAGTACTCTCTCAAATATCTATCTATTGGTTGCTTTTCCATTGTCCCGTATTTATCTCTTCCTGCAGTCTCTATAAGAAGCCTCAATGCCATTCGTAAAATACTACGGTGGGGAGATCTTTTATCATTGTGAATACTAAGATAGAACTTTTCAAAATATTCTGAGATGCCAAAATACATATTGTTTATACCTCCATATTTCAGCATTAACTTTTTCCCAAATAACACCGGCATACTCATTTTTTTGAGTGGAGTTCTACGTACAGTTTTGATGGGAGATGGTTG
>CALKUG010000229.1 GCA_937996765.1 uncultured Ignavibacteria bacterium | reverse complement strand
AACAGATGAAGCCGAAAAATTCCTTGAAAATGCTAAAGTAAAAGCATCAGAAATGATTAATGAAGGCAAGATAAAATCTGAACAACTTATCACAGATGCTAAATCTAAAGCACAGGAGTTACTTCGGGATACCGAGAAAGTAATAAGTGATGCAAAATCCAATATCAATTCCGAAACAGGACGGGTTCGCGATGCTGTTAAGGCTGGTATGGATACCTACAAAGATGCCAAAAACGAAACTACTGTTTAATGGCTTAATAGGATGTTAGCAGAAATAATTTCCGTAATTCTTATGCTTGCGGCTACAACGCTTTGTGTAGCCGCAATTATTTTTCTCTACAAGCTGAACCTCTATTTCCAAAACCTCAATCATCACATCGAAAAAATTTCACAAGATATACCCACTTTGTTTAAATCGTTCGAAAAACTGACTCGTTCAGTTGAAGAACTCTCTGAACAAATTAAGGGTCAACTCGTTAAAACCGATTGGGTAATTGATCAAGTGAAACAGAGGGTAGAGGCAATTATTCGTATAGAGAAACAGGTGAGCGAGACCTTTAAACACAGTCCTGTAGGTGCTTTAATGGAGAATTTAAGTGCCATGAAAAAGGGATTAAATAGTTTTTTTACAACATTAGCAAAACGCTAATCATCAGGGATAAATTAAGAGGCTGAAAGTGAAAGAATACACAGCAGAATCCATCCGAAATATTAGTTTTGCCGGTCATAGTGGCTCGGGCAAGTCATCCATAGCAGAGTCGATACTCTATATAGCAGGCGAAACAACTCGTGTTGGTTCCATTGCCGAAGGCAATACCATTTCCGATTATAGTCAAAACGAAATCGAACGTAAATTTTCTATTTCTGTTTCTTTAATGCACTGCGAGTGGCAGGGTGTTAAGGTGAATATGTTAGATACTCCGGGTTACTCCGACTTTGTAGGCGAAGTATATTCGGGTGCATCTGTAGCCGATACCAACATTTTTGTTGTTAAGGCTGTTGAAGGTGTTGAAGTTGGCACCGAAGCCGCATTTAAGGTTGTTTCTGAAAAAGGCGGTTCAACTGCTGTAATTATTAACAAACTCGATGCAGAACGTTCTGATTATAAAAACGTTATTGCTGATGTTCGTGAACGTTTAACTCCGGGTGCCGTTATTGTTACATTCCCGGTTAACGAAGGACTTTCAGTTGATACCATTGTTGATGTAGTTTCTATGAAAGCTTATCGCTTTGGTGAACTTAACTCGAAAAAAGTTGAAGAAGTTGATGTTCCGGCCGGTGTTAAAGCAGATGCCGAAACACTAAGAACAGAATTTATTGAAAAAGTTGCCGAATCGGATGAAGAATTAATGAATGCTTATTTTGAGCATGGCACTTTAACCGATGAGGAAATCCATAGTGGTATCACTAAATCAATGGCAAGTGGAGCGTTATCTCCCGTATTTTGCATGTCTGCAACCAAAGGTGTTGGTGTTCAACCCTTTTTAGATTTTGTGAAAGTACATTTTCCTTCTCCGCTGGATATGCCTGCTGCTGTTGCTTTGAGAAAAGATGGTAAAACTAAAGCAGAAGTGAAACCTGATACCTATAAGGAAGCTTCCTTATTTATATTCAAAGTTATTTCGGAACCTCACGTCGGTGAGCTCTCATTGTTTAAGGTTATGAGCGGTCACGTTAAAGCAGGTTTAGACCTTGTTAATACCGTTAACGGAAAGCCTGAGCGCTTGAGCCAACTTTCGTTATTAAATGGCCACAACCGAAAAGACATTACCATGGTGCACGCGGGTGATTTAGCTGCAGTAGTTAAACTTAAAGATACCCACACCAACAACACTTTGTGCGATAAGAATAACGAAATAGTTTTCTCGCCAATCAAATTCCCTGAAGCTATTATCCATGGAGCTATTCTTCCTAAAGCAAAAGGCGATGAAGATAAAATTGCCAGTTGCTTGCATACTCTGCACGAAGAAGACCCATCGTTTAATGTTAAGTACGATCCCGAAATAGCCCAAACTGTTATTTCTGGACAAGGTGAATTACAATTAGCACTTGCTGTAAAGCGTTTGAAAGAACGTTATGGCGTTGATGTTGATTTAGCTCAACCCCGCATACCTTATCGTGAAACAATTAAAGGTACTTGCGAAAGCGTTGAATACAAACACAAAAAGCAATCAGGTGGCCGCGGACAGTTCGGTCATATCTTTCTTAAACTAGAACCTCTCCCAAGAGGAACGGGCTTCCAATTTGTTGATGCTATTGTTGGTGGCGTTGTTCCGGGTCGCTTTGTACCTGCCGTTGAGAAAGGTATAATAGAAACCATGGAGAAAGGCATTCTCTCCGGATGTCGTGTTATAGATGTTAAAGCAACATTGTTCTTTGGCTCGTACCATAACGTTGATTCGGATGAAATGTCGTTCAAGCTTGCTGCTTCGCAAGGCTTCAAAAAAGGATTTATGGAAGCTAAACCTATGCTTCTTGAACCCGTGTACGAAGTAACTATTACAGTACCCGAAGATTATATGGGTGATGTAATGGGTGATATTTCCACGAAGCGCGGAAAAATTCAAGGCATGGAGAGCAACGGCAGATTCCAAATAATCAAAGCCCTTGTTCCGCTTGCAGAACTCTATAAGTATTCATCCACTCTACGTAGTTTAACTGGTGGTCGTGGTACTTATGCTCGTCAATTTTCGCATTATGACGAAGTTCCGAAAGAAGTAGAAACTAAGATTATTGAAGATTACAAAGCTTCGAGAGCCGAAGAGTAATCTGAAATAATTTCAATTTAACAGTAGAGATATCCGGCGCATACGCAATATGCGCCGGATTAGTTTAGAGGAAAACATGGAAAATATGTGGTCAACCTGGCGCTCGCAGTACATCGAGTCGTTAAACAAACCAAAATCCGATGATGAACATTGTGTATTTTGTTCTGCAGGAAAAGAAGATGTCTCCGACCCCCATTCACTTGTAGTAGATAAGCAAGAATTTACATTTACTGTTCTTAACCTCTACCCGTACAATAACGGGCATTTAATGGTTATACCTTATCGCCATACGTGTGAATTCCTCAGTTTAACCCCCGATGAAAACAGAGAAATTATGGCTTCGTTGCAGCTTGCAGCCGAAGCATTAAAATTAGTGAGTAAACCCGATGGGTTTAATGTGGGTGCAAATATTGGTAAAGTTGGTGGGGCGGGTATAGCTGACCATTTACATTTTCATATTGTTCCTCGTTGGAACGGCGACACTAATTTTATGCCTGTAATTGGCGAGGTTAAGGTTCTCTCTCAGGATTTATCAAAAACTAAACAACTTTTAGTTGAGGCGTTTGCCAAACTTAGGGCTCGCTAATAACAGTTAGATTATTCCGGAACCAACCAACAGTGCTATCACAATAAGCATGACGGCTACAATTTTTTGTATAAATTGAAGTGTTACTTTTTTCACTAAATTTTTACCAACCACAGTGCCAACAAAGGCCGCTATCATACCCACAGCTACAACGGAAAGCACATTGTTGCTTGATATTGATTGAAGGTGGACTGTAATAAAAGTACTTCCATAAACGGTGAGCCGTGCCAAATCCGTCATAATTGCAATTGCAACCATGGTTCCTATGAGCTCGTCTTTTTTCAATCCCGAACGAGCTAAAAATCCTGTTCGCAATGCACCCTGGTGTCCTGAAAGTCCTCCAAAAAATCCTGAAACAAATCCGCCGAGCATCATATATTTTGGATGAAAAGTTTTGTCCCTTAGTGAGGGTATCAGCTCGAAAAGAGCAAAAAAGACCATGAGTATTGCAACCAATAATTTTGTGATGGTAACAGAATGGGTTGGTGAAAAAAGGGAATAAGTAAACAGTGGTTGAACATGCCCTAATCCGGCAAGCACCGAAGCCCCTGCGAACGACGCTATAGCCGAAGGAATCCCAAAGATAAAAAGAGTTTTCAAGTTTGCATTTCTACCAACAAGCATCACCTTTAAGAGGTTGTTGCCGAGATGCACAATTGCAGTTGCGGCAATGGCAACATCAATTGGAAAAAACACCGCAAAGGCCGGTAGTAAAAGTGTTCCTAAACCAAATCCCGAAAAAAACGTCAAGCCCGAAGCCAATAACGCCACTATAATAACAATAATATATTCCATAGCCACTAATTTTAACTGAGAACAAACCTTAAAAGCCCTTGCAAAATAAGGATTTGTTTCAGATCAGAAAATATTTTCTAAAAATGGGGATTTTGTGACGTAGAAAGTTTAAAGTTTACTAAATTCTACTTTAATTACATACGGAAAGTGTATTTTTTCGCATCCGAAAAAGTGAAAAACCACATCAATGGATTGATGTAAAAGAAGGAATGCATGGAAGGAATTTTTACCTCTTTCTTCGAGCAGTCGCCAGATGAAATGATTCTCATCTCAAGGAGAGACAACACTATTGCCGCACTTAACGGCTCAGCAGTTAAACGATTTGCAGGATTGTTTAAACGCGGTGCATCTCTTGCGCAATGCTTCAGCTCGTTGGATGTACTTAAACTTGAAAAAGCTTTTGAGCTTGCTGAGGCGGGTATTGCTACTTCACCTGTTACCATGCAACTACATGATGCAAGTAGCAATCTTATTGAATTCTCGAGCTTCCTCACCGCTTTCACCCATGAGGGTGAACCATTCATTAACCTTACCTTAAAATCTAATAAAGAAGCAAAGCAGTATCTTAAGTTCCTGAGTAAGAGTGAAGGCGTTTTAGTACGACTCATTGAACAGCTCCCTTTTATACATTGGTTTTGCGATAATGACTTGGTTATATTCCATGCACAATCAGGTGTTTTGGGAAATGAAACATCGTTACTTCACAAAACCCTGGAAGAAGCATTTTCCAGCAGACAAATTCATTTGAGTGCTCTCCACACTTTCAAAGATAAAACTATTCATAACCTGATAAAAACCGGAAAAAAAGTGTTTGAGGCAAGTTTTTCGCCACTTAAACAAGAAACCGGTGATATTGTTGGAGTGTTAGGTTCGTTTTTAGATATCTCAGGTTTTAATTACAATGCGGGAGGACTCACTACCCGCGAGCAATTGCTTATTGAAATTTATCGCTCACTCAGTTTCTCTTCTGCAATAGTTGATTCACAAGGAATAGTGATTCAGCACTCCGAACATTGGATAAAAACGATTAAAAAGTATTTCCTTCTTACCGGTGAAGATAGATTAAGCAGTGATTTTGTGGGAATGTGTGAATACTATGCTTCTATGGGTGATCATTACGCTTTGGAATTGTTCACCAATATCCACGGATTAATGGAAGGGGATAAAGAACGTTTCGCAATTGAGTACCGAAGCAAAACAACCAACGATGAATCCGGTTGGCTGGTGGTAATCGGTGAAAAGATGGTAGGTACCGATAAGTTTGTGTTTACGCTTGTAACAGTTTCGCGGGCTTATGATTTAAATGAGCACTTGCGCAGAATCGAAAAAAACTATTTCTCGCTGGTAGATAATTATTCCGAGGCGGTGTTTACCGTTAATAAATACGCTGTTATCACATCAGTAAATAAATCGTTTGAACGTTTTACCGGCAGGAGCAAATCGGAATTACTCGATAGACCTTTTCTCGAGTTTCTTAACCAAGAAGATATCACTACCATTCTTACACAACTCAATTTGTTGTTAAAAGGTGTTGAGACCCTCACATTCGAAGCTCGCTTTTTGGAAAGGGATGGGGGAATTAAATACGGAAAAATAAACGCTCGTTCCGTTGTGGAAAACGAAAATGTAACCGGAGCCGTCTTTGTTGTTAATGATACCACATCACTTAAAAGTGCAGAACTTGCCCTTAAAAAAAGTGAGGAGCAGTACCGAAGCGTTGTTGATGCCCAACAAGATAGCATTATTCGTTTTCTGAGTGATTTTTCTATAACTTTTGTAAACGAAGCTTTTTGTCGTCTCATCGAAAAAGACAAAACCGACCTCTTGGGTTCGGGGTTGCTCAGTGTAATACCATTCCGCGAACAAGAAAAATTGTTTTCTTTAATCTCTTCGCTTACAACTCATCGAAATGAAGTGCAAGATTCACTTGTAGTTGAAAGTGCTTCGGGTGGTGAACACTATCTTTCGATAGGCATAACATTGATAAGCAGCGAGGTGAACGATCTCTCGGAGTTTCAGCTAATTGGAGCAGATTTTACCGAACTCAAAAAAACTCAAAATGCTCTCGAACAAACCGAACATATGTTTAGGGCTATTATTGAGCAAAGCTCTGATATAGTAATGTTGTATAACGACGAAGGTGAAATGTTTTATGCTTCACCCTCATTTACACATATACTTGGTTACGATGAAACAGATATACTTGGTAAGCAGCTGATTAGAGATTTAGTACACGAAGAAGATAGAAAACCAACTCTTAAAAAGTTGAATACCTGTTTGCAAATTAGCGGTTCGCGTATCCATTTCGAAGCAAGGTTTCTGCATAGTGATGGCTATTATCATACATTTGAAGGTACGATGATGAATCGACTTGAAGATACAAATCTTCGGGCTTTTATTCTTTCGTGTCACGATGTAACCGAGCAACGGAACGCTGAGCAAATGCGCAAATCATTAGAGCAAGAATTGTATCGCCTTTCTTTGGTAGCAAAACAAATTACCTCTGCGGTAGTTATAACCGACGAACTCCATTGCATAACGTGGGTAAACGAAGCCTTTAAACATTATTTTGGTTACGATATTTCCGAAATACGCGACAAAAATATTTATGAGTTGGTAGTCCGTGAAGAAGTTAAAAAATCGGGATTAGAAAAAATACTCAGTGAAATGGGCACACTTACCAATATCCGCTCACGGCATTTACTTGCAACAAAAAGCGGAACCACGTTTTGGAACGAAGTATTGATAGATCCCATGGTTGATATGTGGGGTAAACAAATTGGTTTTATTCTTGTACTGAACGATATCACTGATACGGTGCAACAAGAGCGTGAATTAATTACTGCTAAAGAGCACGCAGAAGAATTGAACAGAATAAAATCTAACTTTCTTTCAAATATGAGTCACGAGCTTAGAACACCGCTTATAGGAATTCTTGGTTTTGCAGATATACTTTGTGAGGAAATTAGAGATAACGAATTAAATTCAATGGCAGAGCAAATACATAGTAGTGGCAAACGTTTGCTTAACACTTTGAACAATCTTTTGGATCTCGCAAAAATCCAGAACAGCGAGATTATGGTTCACGAAGAACCTGTTGATGTTATTTTGCTTGGTAGAGAATTGATAGATATTTTTAGTGAGTATGCTAAAGCAAAGGTATTAAAACTAACTTTTGATACCGATTTGAAGAGTATCGTTACCTACACAGATAAACGTTTACTTCGCGACGTAATAGCTAACTTATTAGACAACGCAATCAAGTTTACTGAAAAGGGCGATGTAAACTTGGTGATTGATGAGATAAACCGAACCTCAAATTGCTGTATCTCAATTAGCGTTAAAGATACAGGCGTTGGCATCCCTGAATCGAGTTTAAAAATGATCTTTGAGGAATTCAGGCAAGCAAGCGAAGGAAACTCACGTACTTTTGAAGGAAGCGGAGTTGGGTTAACGGTAACAAAACGCTTGGTTGAGCAACTTTCCGGCAATATAGAAGTGAGTAGTGTTGTTGGTGTGGGATCAGTATTTACTGTTCAGATTCCTAAGCGAACTGTTCCTTCAAAAGAGAATGCCCCTGCCAATACCCGAAATCATCAACACACGGATGAATCGGATATTTCGTTAAAGGACTCGTTAAAACAAGTACTCTTTGTTGATGCTGATTATCAGATTCAACAAGTAACCAAATTATTCCTTAAAAATATCTGCGATTTACTTTGTGTCTCTTCACTTGAAGATGGTGTATCGCACGCTGAAACAAATTGGTTTTCGGCATTATTTATAGACACCGCATTGCTGAGCTCACAACAAACAGCTGATTGTGTTTCAAAATTGCGAGAGATGGAACGATACAGAAGTGTTCCCATTGTTGCTTTAACAAGTAATGCCTCAAATGGCGATAAAGATATTTTCTACGAATTAGGTTTTAGTCATACTTTTTCGAAACCGTTTGATAAAAGAACGATAATTGAGTATGTTAATGCTTTAATAAATGACAATGAAACGATTTTTTAATTTAATTTCATCAGGAAGTCAAATCCATGGCTCGCTCTAAAAACAAAAAAGCGTCGGTTGAAGAAGAAACTAACCAAACCGTACTTACACAGTACGCCCCTGAGCAAGAGGCTCAGAGTACAACGGATGATGATTTATTTATAATTGGCATTGGGGCATCGGCAGGTGGTCTGGAAGCTTTGCAATTACTTTTTGCGAACTTACCCGAAGAGATGGATAAAGTTGTTATTATAGTGGCACAGCACCTCTCGCCAACATACAAAAGCATGTTAGTGCAACTACTCAGTAGGTCAACGGCAAGGAGTGTTTTGGAAATTGAAAACAATATGGCTGTAAAACCAAATTGCATCTATATAACGCCTCCTGATTCGGAAATTACCTACGAAGCGGGGAAAATGTTTTTAAGTCGGCCTCAAAATTCTTTTGGACCAAAGCCCTCGGTTGATACTTTTTTTACTTCGCTTGCAATCCATAAAAAAGAACGAGCCATTGGTGTAATCCTCTCGGGGACAGGTAGCGATGGAGCACGAGGAATTGAGCAAATCCATAACTATGGCGGACTTACAATAGCACAAGTTCCTTCTACTGCAAAATACAACGGTATGCCGCTTGCTGCAATACAAACAGGAGTAGTGGATTTAGAAGCTGAGCCCGAGCGCATCGGTGCCGATATTTTGGAATACATTCAAACAGGAATCAACGACGATTTCCGTGCGCGTAACCTGAGCCGTACCAACGCATCAGCGTTGAACGAATTGCTCAAAATGCTTTCACATAGAACAGGGACTGATTTTTCTGACTACAAACCTTCTACAATTCTGCGCCGTCTTGAGAAACGCATTGAGGCTGTGAAGGCAAAGGATTTAGAAGAATACATCTCCTACATACGCAGCAACCAAGCAGAATTGGATTTATTGTTTAATACTATTCTTATTGGTGTAACAAAGTTTTTCAGAGATGATGATGCCTTTAAAGAATTACAATTTTGTTTAAAACAGATTCTTGATTCACATATTGAAAAATCACCCATTCGTATTTGGGTGGCTGGTTGTGCAACAGGTGAAGAACCGCATACTATTGCAATTTTGCTCAGTGAATTACTTGGAGATAGTGTTCAGGATCAGAACGTTCAGATTTTTGCAACCGACATTGATGACCATGCAATATCCATTGCCCGCAAAGGTGTTTATTCAGAATCCTCTATCGAAAATGTTCCGCCTGATATACTGGAACGGTATTTCAAGAAAAACGGAAACAAGTATGAAGTGATAAAACCCATTCGTCAATTGGTTTTGTTTTCAAAGCACGATGTTACCATTCATCCGCCATTCTTAAAATTGGATTTAATCAGTTGTCGAAATCTTCTGATTTATTTTGGACCCAATCTACAGAAACATGTACTTCCAATTTTTCATTACTCGCTTAATCCCAACGGGTTTTTATTCTTAGGCAAGTCTGAATCAATAGGACAGTTTTCGCACTTGTTTAACACCGTGCACCCCAAGTTCAAAATCTATCAGCGTAAGCAGGTTTCACATTTCCCTGCTGTGAGATTTTCGGCGTTCAAGCCAACCCAACAGTTAAACTACAATAAAGCTACCAAGCGTACCGACCCTTCGATTCGTACGATGAACGACATGATAATGCACACGCTTTATAATACGTTTTCTCATCCTTATGTTATCGTAAACGATACTATGGATGTGCAGGAAATGTTTGGTGATGTGAGTAAGTATCTTTCTCTGAAGCAGGGAGCCATGAATGCAAATATTGTGAACTTGGTTTCAAAAGAATTGCAAATTGAGGTGAGATCACTTGTTACAAAATCTATTAAAGACCACACTTCTTTAAGAGGTGAACTTAAAGAATTTCCATTTCCCGATAGACCAAGCTACGTGCGTATTCATGTAAATCCCTTACTTTATACCGAGCCGCATAACGAATTGTTTATGGTAACATTCGAAGAGGTTGAGCTTGCACCTCAGTTACGCAGTGCATTGGTAATTCCAAAAGATGGTGGTAGTGAAGACCCGCGTGTAACGCAGCTGGAGCAAGAGCTTGCAGCAACAAAAGAACATCTGCAAACTTATATCGAAGAGTTGGAAACGGCTAACGAGGAATTACAATCTCTTAACGAAGAACTGCAATCGAGTAACGAGGAACTGCAATCGAGTAACGAAGAATTGGAGACCTCTAACGAAGAACTGCAATCGAGTAACGAAGAAATTCAGATTGCATACACAGAGTTGCGGCAGGCTAATATCGAACTCGAGAAAAAAGACGATGCTTTAATGCGGTCTGAGGCCAATATAGCTGCACTGCTCAATAACTCGTTGCAGGCTTTTATTCTCATAGATAGAAGCTACACGGTTATTACATTTAACAATGCTGCTCAAGAGTATTCATTACGATTATTCGAAAAGCAAATGAAGCATGGTAATTCCATAATAGATTACATTATGGGTAACGAAATGTCAGTATTTCGTGAAGGATTCAATGATGCAGTAAGCGGAAAACTTTCGCAGGGTGAATATATTAAACGAAATTCTGATGGAAGCCCAAGCTACTATTTGTATAACTTCAGTCCCGTGCGTGACTCTACCGGCAAGACTACCGTAATTTCATTCAGTTTACTCGATGCAACCGAAACACTTTCGGCAAAAGCTGAATTAGCTGAGCGCGAACGAATGATAGATTCTATTTTCCAAAGTACGGATATAGGAATATGCGTTACAGATGTTAATGGCAGATTTGTGAAGGTAAACAAAGGATACCTTGCTATTTATGGTTACTCAGAAGAAGAATTATTAGGAAACGAGTTTACCATGGTTGTTACGGATGATTTCAAGGAAACTGCCTGGAAGATATACCATGACTTTTTGAACGGCATACCTGAAATGGATAGTGTTTGGAAGGTTGTTAGAAAAGGTGGCGAGATTATGGAAATTTATGTTAGCGCACATCTCATGGTTTTAGGTGACAACATTAAATATAAAGTTACAACAATTAGAAGACTCAAATGAGTAAATAACATTTGCAAATGTGGTTGCAAACCACACGGTTGAATTGATTTTTTTTAGTTTTTAAGGATTGTTTAGTATGAGCAAAAGAGACCTTACTCTGTTAGCATTAATTGTTTTGGTTACCTCGGTAACGTTTGGTCAAAGCGTTTTACTGCAACCTCCAAAACTGATTCAAGCAGGGAAGAATCCGCAGACAAAAATCTTTTACAAAGATACTTCTACTGTGCAGCTTAATTGGAGTAAAGCAATCACCGATCCTAAGCTTCGATTTAAGATTGGTAGCACATCGGGCAATTATACTTCGGCATCTATACCTGTTTCAGGTATTACCGGAACTTTCAAACCCAAGGATTACGGTCTTACCGTGGGAAGGTATTATGGGGTGCTTACCAATGCAGATGCCAATTCTATAACCGGTATCATTAACGAGTACAATGCATCTCCTTCTACTAAAGATTATTCAAACGAAATTCAATTGGTGGTCGAGTCACCCAACGCCCCCGTTGCTTTAACCCCAAAAGGTACAACCACAAATTCAACTCCCACATTTTCGTGGCAATCCGTTCCCGGTGTAACTGCGTACTGGGTGATAGTTTCGAGCACACCCTTTACCATTAAAGAAAATGAAAAAGGTGACATAAAAATTGAAGGTGCTAATATAGTTTGGGATCATATTACAACTCAAACATCTGCCAAGTATGGTGATATTAGTCCAAGCTCACCGTTTACAACCGTATCAACACCGTTGTTTGCAGGGAATGAATATTCCTACACTATTATTAATCTTTACGATGAAACAAGTATAGCATACGCCAGCACAGTATTTGGAAGCGTGGTTGCATTTACTTATCAATCTTCGAATGTATTGGGAACCCCACTATTAACATCACCTGCAGCCAATACCACTATCAATGCAACAAACACCATCCGATTTTCATGGCAATCAGTACCAGGCGCAAACAGTTACACGGTTTACCTTTTTAACCGCGTGCAGCAATTTGCGGGGTCTGAGCAAGAGGTTGATGTTCCCGTGTGGAACACCACCACCACTAACACAGCTATTGATTTCCCTGCAAGAGTTAATCTTACAAGAGGGAAGTATGTTTGGTACATTGTAGCTACAGGTTCTTTGGGGCAGGGTTCGGCTTCAGCTCGAAACATTTTTACATACAATGTGCCAACTTCGCCATTCAGAATCGAAGCACGTTCAACGGTTGCTTCGGCATTGCTTTCAGGGTATAACGTTTATGTATCCTCAACCACAGGTGGTTATTCACCTTCCGTGCCCTTTATTATATCAGATAATGTAAGTTACTCAGATAGTTTGCCAAGCGATATCTATCAAATGCGTATAGTAAAATCAGGGTATTTGGATACAACAATTACTCAGACACTCAACTCAAGTTCTCTCACACCTATAACCGCATTTATGCGTCCCTATCCCGCAACGGTATCGGGTAAAGTGGTCGACGAGAACAACCAAGCTCTTTCAAGTGCTTTGGTGAGTTTCCGTAATAATGCAACAAATGTTACAAGTACGGCATCTTCAAACAGCTTGGGCGATTTTAATCTTGTACTTGATTTAGGGACATACACGGTAACCGCCTCCAAAGGAGGATATATAGGTTCCTTATCCCGCAGTATTAATATCGAGCAATCGCAAATTTCCATAACGCCAAATTTTTCGTTACGTGCGGATAAGGTTACAATATCGGGAACTTGTAAAAATGATAATGACCAACCTGTGCAACTTGCGACAGTAACTGCAACTCAAGGAAGTGTGACACACACAGTGAACTCCGATGGATCAGGTGCTTACACACTTGAATTGAGTCCCGGTGTTTGGGGAATTACGGCAGAAAAAACAGGTTTTATAGCCCCCGCGGCTTCAACGATAACGTTAACTACAGGCAATAATATTCTCGGTAGAACAATGCTTCTTACACCTCGCGCAAACACGGTAAGTGGAATAGTTTCGCGTGTTCAAACCATTGCAGGGCAAACCTCATCAACACCTTTTGCCTCAGTAACCGTAACAGCTACACCAAGCAGTGGTACTCCGATAACTACTACTACTAATAACTCGGGACAATTCTCGTTCAGTTTGCCCAGTGGCACCTATACTATTAGTACAGCCCGTGCAAATTTTACATCTTCTACTCCTGCTATAACAACTCTGGGTTTAGGTGAAACTGTATCGGGACTTAATTTGAGTTTAACTCCCAATCCAAGCTCTGTTACGGGAACCGTGTTGGATATCAATGGCAACACGATAGCAGGTGCAGAAGTATTTGTTCAGGGAATTACTTCAACCACAACTCTGCAAAACGGTACCTACACACTAAGTATGCCAACAGGTACTTATACAGAAAATGTGCAGATTACAGGATATGTTTCACCCTCACCTCGTAGTATTTCACTTTCGGCAGGGCAGACACTGGTAGGAATAGATTTTTCTCTTATTCCCAATGCAGCTGTGCTCAGGGGGACTGTAATTAGTTCGGGCGAACCTGTAGTAAACGCAACAGTAACCGCAACCGCAGGAGCTAACTCCTCAACAGTTACCACAGATAACAGCGGAAACTATGAGTTCAACTTGCAACCCGGTACCTATTCGATAGTAGCATTCCGTTCGGGATTCCTTTCAGCAGCTGCTTTAACCGCAACCATCTCTGCAGGGCAAACAAGCAGCAATAATAATTTTACACTTACTGCAAACAAAGGCACAATACGTGGCACGATAGTTAGCTCATCGCTTCCGCTTTCAAATGCTTTAGTAACAATTACAGATCCTAACGATGCGCAATATAGTGCTACAACATTATCGAATATTAACGGAGAGTATGCAGTTTCATTGGAAGCAGGGAAGTCCTATAATCTTCGGTTTACAGCTCAAGGATATAATACGGTTTCGCTGAATGCAATATTAGTTGAAGCAACCAAAGAAACACAACAGAGTATTACGATGAGTGCCGCCGCAGCATCACTCTCCGGTACGATTACCGATAATAATCTTAAAACAATCAGTGCCTCGCTCATCATTACAAATGCACTCTCAGGCAGTTTTGTTGATTCGCTAACAACGGGTGCTAATGGTCTATATAGTTTGGGCGTTTCGGCAGGGAATTATTTATTAAAATCTACTTTAGTAGGTTATAGAACCGATTCGATATCCGTTACGGTTGGTAATGGTGAGAATTTAACAGGACTCAATTTAAAGCTGAACGAAGATTTTGCAACACTCACAGGAGCAATAACAGAATCAGGCATCGGTATTGAAAATGCGTTGGTAACAATCTCTTCGGTTTCAACAACACTTAGTGCGCAAACTTCCGCCGATGGTTCCTACATTTTAACACGCATTCCGGCAGGAACATATAACGTTAAGGTAGAAAAATCAGGCTACAATGTTTCAAATGCAATAACTCTCCTCAGCGGTTCTGAGACAAAACAGTACAGCGTTGCTCTCACAAAACAAACAGGCACCATTAACGGCAGTGTGTTAACCTCGGGTGGAACCCCCGTTGGTGAAGTATTGGTTATAGCAACCTCATCAGGTACTTCATATACTACATTAACTAAACCTGACGGCACATACTCGTTAACAGGGTTACCATTTAGTGTTTTTGATGTGATTGTTTCAACAACAGGATATTATTCGGCTCAACGAGATATTACCGAATTAAGTGTAGCAACTCAAACACAAACCGTTATAATAAAAGATCTGTTAGCAAAAACAGCTTCAATAACAGGAAGTGTAAAAGATGATTCGGGACTTCCTCTTAAAGAGGCATCCGTTTCGGTTTCTGGCACTACAGGCAGTAAGTCTGTTTCCTCCAACGCTGATGGCAGCTTTGTCATAGACGGAATAACAGCAGGAACTTATTCATTAAGTGCAAACAAAGATGGTTATGCTTCTTTCCAAATCAACATAGATGTTGTAAGCACAAAAGATCAAGCAATAACATTGCCTATAAACACAGCAACCGTTACAGGTGTTGTTACCGATGCAGCGGGGGCACCATTAAACTTAGTGGTACCTGTTAAAGCCGTTCAGGGTGTTCGATGGTTACAGACTAACACTTCGCTCAACGGTAGTTTTGCATTCTCAGGCTTAGAGAATGGAAAACAATACAAGATTTTCAGCGAACTTCAACGCGAGGGATATCAAAACGACTCAGTTAATGTTACCGCAACCGTTGGTGCTTCAGCCAACTTAAAGGTTAACGTGAGTTTAGGTTACTTAAAAGGTAACATACAATCAGGTTCAGTGTTGATGCTACTTGAAAACCGTTCAACAGGAAAAATTACAAAAGATTTTTCGGAAGGTAATGGAGGGTATTCATTTAAATTTTTACCCTCAGGAAGTTATAGATTAACTCCCGAGAAATTAGGATACCTATTTACGCCTGCATCAAGAGATTTCACTTCAACAGGCAAGGACACAACAACGTTGGATTTTACTGTAAGCACCAACGCGGGTTCAGCGGATATAACCGTTAAAACAGCAGGTGGTTCATTACTTAACAGCGTGGATGTTACGTTGGTTTCTTCGGTTGGGTCGGTTGTTTACAAACAATCTTCTGCAAATAACGGTGTAGCATCCTTCCCGTTTTTACCTGTTGGAACCTACGTTGCGCGTACTGCACTTAGCGGCTACTCTTCAACACCTGACTCCTTGGTTGTAACCGTTGCTAAAGACCAAAATTTGAGTGCAAGTTTTACACTCATTGAAAACAACATCAATTTTTCGGGCGCAGTCAGCCAATCAATCAACGGTAACGTTAGTGCTTTAAGCGAAGCATTAGTGACCATGCGTCGTAAATCGAACGGCCAATCTTTTGCCTCAAACACCGATGCACAAGGAAACTTCTCTCTCACGAAATTACCTGCAGGCGATTTCACTTTTACCGTGAGCAAACCGGGTTATGTGGGATACCAGGAAGATATTACACTTAACGGTTCTTTAAGCGGTAAAGCGGTTACATTGCAATCTACGGTAATTAATCTCAGTGGTAAGGTTGTTTATAAAGGAGCTGGAGTAAAAGATCTTACTGTTGAAGCAATTTCTCAATCAGTATTTTCTACCAAAACAAATGATGCAGGTGTATTCTCCTTTAGTGCTTTGCCCATATCGGCTAAAGCGGGTGATACCACTGCATATCAAATTAAAATTACGGGAACAGGTATCAGTACCGAAACTCGTATTGTTAAAGTGCCCGCAACCCAAGCCGGTGGCACAGTATCTTTTGAAGATGTAGTTCTGCCAAGCGGAAGAATCACATTTACATTTACCGATGGCTCTGCAAATGCAAATAAAATTTCAGGTGTTAAGGTTGTCCTCAAATCCCCTTCGGGAACAACAACATCTGCAGTAACAGGTTCATCGGGTGAGTTCAAAACAGCCGAAAATCTGCGATCGGGTTCTTACAGTGCTTCGTTCGAGAAACAAGGGTATCTCTTACCCGGTAAAACGTTATCCACCATTGTGTTGCCGTTTAGTACCAGTGCCGTTGAACGCACAATACCGCTGCGTTACACCATGTTGGATACACTTGCAATTAACGTTGGCGCACCCGCAACAGTATCCGTTTTGAGCGCTGTTGCTATACCAACAACTGCAAATGCGGTATTGTACTACAAACAAAAATCAGCCACACTATTTACCGCGGTGGCTATGAGTCGCAGTGGCAGTCAGTTTACCGCAAACATCCAAGGCATTAACAATACTGAAGAAGTAACGTTTTATACGGTTGTTACCGAGGATACAGTTGTCTATACTTCCACCGAAGTAGTAACAACACCTGTTGCCGTAAATGTTATAACACAATCATCACTCGATCCTGTTATAGATAGAGTTACCTTGCGTCGCGGAGATGCAATAACGGTAACTGCCAAGTTTTCGGATGGTATAGGAACCGACCTCTCGAACTTCTTCAAACAGGCAGAAAATTATAAAGGAAGTATCAAATGGAGTGCTTCGGCTTCTTCGGATAGTGTAAGTATTTCCTTCCCTAATACCGATAGCTTAACAGCTGTTATCACAGGCAAGGCATCAGGTTCTTACACAATTACAGCCATAGCAACATTGAACAATTCCCGTGCGGTTTTACGCGGACTTATAACCGTTGCCGATGTACCTCTTAAAAGTATTACGGTTTCAGGCAGCTCGGATAAGGTCTCCAATCGTTCGAAAGGTGTTCAGTTTGTAGGAGTGGCTAAAGATACCTCGGGTAAGGAGTTTTCGATAGGAAACTCGCTGCTCTGGAGTATAATCCCTGCTAATGCGGGAAGCATCAGTAAGTCGGGTTTTTACGCTCCTGCCGATACACTGCAGCTTGGTGTTGTAAAAATAATAGCCACTGATAATGTTACAAAACAAGCCTCGAGTTTTGATTTGTCGGTTTTTGCCGAGCTTACCCCGGGTGCCGCTACAACGGTTTATACACTCTCGGATAAAGGCGGCGTTGTCTATTCTATTTCCGCAGCGGCATTTGATGTACCCATTACCCTTACAATAACTCCCGCTCAATTTGGTCCGAGTAAAAAATATGCTGCCCCTGTTAAGAGTAACGAATCTTATGTAACTTCGGATAGACAGTTTGCAATTAATTATACATCCAACGTTGGTTTGCCGGGTGATTCGTTAAAACGTCCTGCAAGTATCCGCATCCCCGATGATAATTCGTTGCGGTTATTTACGGGTAATAAATCCATTGGCTATTACGATGTAAATACACATCAATGGGTAGTGTTAAATTCAATTTTAGCTAAAGCAGATGAAACATCTGCATCAGGTAATGTGGTTTCAAATACTGCATATAAGTTTGGACAGTATTCCTTACTCGTGCAAAATGAACCATTGGGAATTAAGCACTTTGCCCTGTTGCCCGACCCGTTCTCACCCGAGGTTGCCCCGCTGAAAATAGGTTATTTCCTGAACAGTGCACTGCCGCCTGCGTTGGTAACCATTAAAATTTACAACATGGAAGGTGAGCTGGTGCGCGTTGTTCTCGAGAACGATATGCAGATGCCCGGTAGATACGGAAGCACTACGGGTATAAAAGAAGTGTTGTGGGATGGATTGACTGATACGGGACAAAAAGCCCGTAACGGCCGATATATCGTTCACATTTCTGCTACCGATGGCAGCGGAAGTGTTGAAGAAATTAAAACTTTAGTTTTGATAAAGTAGGAGAGAGGTACACAATGAAAACGAAACAACATTTCTTAATCGTATTTTCTTTAGCTCTCTTTATGGTATTAAGTTACCGTTTACAGGCACAAGAGCTTTCAGGATTGGGTGCCGCCTTTATTGATGTTGGAACGGGGGCAAGACCCTCGGGATTGGGCGGTGCTTATACCGCTGAATCTGATATATATTCAACTGTGTTTAATCCTGCGGGTATTGCAGGACTGCGAGGCAATAACGCAGCATTTGCATTCACAAATCACTATAATCTTATTCCTTACAGCTTTACCGCTTATACCATGAGTCTCGGCGATGCGGGTAACTCGGCAATTGGTTTTGCCCTCTGGTACTCGGGTGATGATGCACTCAGGGAAATAACATTTCAAGCTTCGTATGGTGCCAAAGTTACCAACGAGCTTTCGGTGGGAGCTACACTCAAATACCGTCGTGCACAATTTGGTGATAATTCTTTAAATCGTAACGACTACATTGTTTTTGAAGACGATGAGTTTACTTTAGGCGATTCAAGACAGGTGCAAGGCTCGGGAAACGGAATCGGTATTGATATTGGTGCGTTGTATCAAGTAACTCCCGAAGTGGTTCTTGGACTTATGCTTAAAGATATATATTCTCCCGTGTTTTATGACAGCAAGGTAAAAAATCAAACTCTCAGCGGAAAAAACGCAAAGGGTTCGTATGATGAAACCGTGCCCATGATGCTTTCAATTGGCACTCTTGCTCAATTGACTGAATATCTCAAAGCATCGGCAGATTATACCCCTTCGTTTGATGACGATGTAAGTAATCGTATCCGTGGCGGCATTGAATTGGAGTTGTTTTCCATGCTCTATATACGTGGAGGGTATCAAAATATGTTGAATAAAGAGCAAGATGAAAAGTATTCTGTAGGTCTTGGCTTTGATATCAATGCCATACAATCTTTAGGTATTTTGATTGACTATGCATACAGCATCGAACAACTTGCAAATTCACATCGTTTTTCATTAGGATTGGAGTTTTAGGTGAGTATGAAAACAATTACAAAAACAATAGCAGTTTTTTGTGTTTTGGCGGTTACCGCTTTTGCGCAATCCTCCGATACCCCCACATTGCAGTATTTTCGCGGTGGTAATCTCAATCTCAACGTCAGTACGCAGTTAAACGGATTTGGTGCGGGTAGCGGTTCATTTGGTGGAGTGTTAGGTTCCAATTTTGGTTCGGGGGCGCAACTGATGTTTGGCAATCCCGCTTCTCTTGCTCACAGTTCCAAGGCACAATTTTATGTAGATTACGCTCCCGGTGCAAATCTTGGTAGTTTAATAAAATCGGAATTAGAAAAAAACATAAAATCTTCCACCGATGATTTTCTTGAAGATACCGTTACAGTAATATTTCCTGTAAGCAGTTACAAAAGTTATTCAAAAGTGGGAGAGCTAAATGTTGGTCGCAACGCATCCATAAGCTCGTTTGCATTTTCCATACCCGTTTATAAAAACACGGTGTTTGGCGTAGGCATGTATTACCCAACCGAGTTTGAGATGGATGTTCAAGCAGTAGGAATTCAAATGTTGATGCAATCGGTAAAGGATGTCTCGGGCAACTCGGTAACCATAGATATACCACTCCATGCAGATGTAGGTGTAGCAACCCGATTTTCGATGAGTGCTCTCACCATATCTGCCGCATCCGAGTTATTTAACGATGCGCGTGGGTATTTGCGAGTGGGACTTGCCGCTAACAGGTACGAAGTAAATCAATACATAAATCTCGATATTAACTTCAACGGGTTTGTGATGTTGAATAAAAATCAGGAGTACCACTACAACGACCCCAACGATTCCAACATAGACCCCGCAAAAGGGGAGAGCAATAATTTTTATTGGAAAGCAAAAGCCGATTTTTCGATGGCAAAATGGGGTTTCAAAGTAGGCGCAGAGTATCACACACCCGCATTGCCCGACGTGAACTTCAACTTTTTGATTGATATTGTCCCAAATTTTGAAATGACCGATCCAAATGCAAAATCGGAAAGTTATCAACCCAACTTTATAACAGGAAAAGTATTTGGCGATAAAGATCAAACGCTCGATATCAAAATAGATTCGCTCAAATTACAGAAGCCCAATTTAACAACACCCACCTATAACGATTTTTCGAACAAGGCGGTAATGCATTATCCCTCCAGCATCTCATTTGGAGCCGATGTAAAATTAGGCGAGCATTATCTTGCATTAGGGTTGGTGAAGTATATCGGAGAGTTTAGTTACCAATTTGGTAAAATAAAGTTTGGCAAAGATGCCGCAACGGGCATAAAGTTTGGAACGTCGCTTGCGATGCCCGAGGATTGGGGAACTTGGGGGTTAGTGGCAATACCGTTGCGCATATTGTTCCTTGATATAGATGGACTCATCTTTCAGTTAACAAGCGAATACACGGGATGGAAAAATCCCAAGTACCGCATCGAAGGCGGAGTAATTCTTGGAACGGGTATTGCACAAGGACTTGATGACGATAACAACAAATCGCTCAAAGATGTATTAGATATGCCATTCCCATCAGGATTTGCACTCAG
>CALKUG010000228.1 GCA_937996765.1 uncultured Ignavibacteria bacterium | reverse complement strand
ACGTTGATAGGAGCATTACCAAGTATGATAATACCACCCCAGTCACCGTAGGTAGGTTTACGGCTTGCACCGTATTTAGCAAATTCTGAAGTAAAAACGATAGGTTTCTCAGCTGTACCCTGAGCGTTAATTTTTCCGCCGGGGAGTACAATAAGTGAACCTTGTGATGAGTTTTCGCCAAATATTATGGTACCTGGCTCGATTGTTAGTGTTGCACCTGATTTAACACGTACAAAACCTTTAATTAAATAGGTATTAGAAGCTGTCCAAGTTGTATTGGTGGTGATGTCACCTGATACCGCAACTTGCGCCTGTATCGAGGTTGCTATCAGCAGCAACACAGCTAAGAGGTTAATTGCTTTTTTCATTCGTAATACTCCGATTGATTTATTGATTTATTTCGAAATTAAAGTGAATAACTTAAAGTCAATGAAAACGAAGGTTTTCTTACTTCTTTATAAACTGTTTTGTCACCGCCTGGTGAGCGTTGGATTAACAATACATCCTGTGCAAGAATATCTCGCATGGTGAGTTTCATTCTTACTAATTCGAAGAATTTGTAACCAACTGAAAAATCTACTTGGTCGCGTGGTAATTCTACAATATCTCCAAGACCGGCATAGCCAACTCTTGCGATTTTTTGACCAACTTTGTTATAAACAAATGAGGATTGGAATGCACCGTCATAATCGTCATAGTACAGTCCAACGTTGAAAACGTAGTCAGATTGACCTTGCATAGGTCTTACATTTTTTTGGAAGCTATTTTTTGAATCATCATCACTGATAGTGATTTCTGATTTGATAAAGCTTGCATTACCACCAAATGAGAAGTACTCAAATGTGTTACCAAGGAAGGAGAGACCTTTACGCAATTCTAATTCAATACCATAGTTATTTGCTTCTTTTGCGTTAGCAAATGAACGAATTGGTTCAAAACCTGAAGCAGAAATCAGAACTTCTTCAATCGGGTTTTCGAATTGTTTGTAGAACAAGCTTAAGGCGATAAGTTCGTTTCCTCTTGGATAAAATTCATAGCGGAAATCGTAGTTAGTAATAAGCGAACGTATAAGCTCAGGATTTCCTTCAACTAATTCCGATGCCAAGAAATCGTAATACGAAAATGGTGCTAACTCTCTAAACTCAGGTCTTGCAAGAGTTCTGGTATATGCAGCCCTAAGATTCATATCTTCATTTATTGAGTAGGAGACATTTAAGCTTGGCAAAAAGTCGTTATAGGTTGGTTTAATATTTACTAATTCATTAGTGGTTGTTTTTGAATTGAGTTCTTGCGAAGACTGCTCATATCTAAAACCGGTAATAATTTTTAAATCTCGCATTAAATTGAAATCAAGCATTAAATAGCCTGCAACAATATCCTGTGCGGAACTATAACTATCGGAGGGGCGTGTAATTTCAATAATTTCAATAAAGTTAGAAGCAAAATTTTCAGGTGCGAAAATCTTTTCAACACTCTCAAACATCAAAGCTTCTTCGCGTTGAAAATTACCGCCCGGCTTATTTCTGAAGCCAAAAAATCTTGCGTCAAAAGTGCGTTCTTTAGTATCGTACATGGCGCCAAACTTGAAGGTAGGAAGATCAGCATCTTCAAATGGTTTTAAGGTAAAATCTGCAGAGGTACCTATGTTTTGGTCATCCAAATTGCTGTAGAATCGAGTAGTTAAACTCTGATCCATTAAAAATCTGAAACGTGTATCGTCTGATTGTGGATCGCGGTTATACACATATCTTCTTGCATCGGGTTCTTCGCGATTTGAAGTTGCATAGTTAACATTCCAATCAACAACTAAGCCATTGAGGAATCCAAATGCATGCTCACCAATAAACTGTGTACTCCATAATGAACGCTCAACATATTTTATACCTGTTACTTGACGGTAGTCAGGGAAATAATAATAGTCGCCTTCGTTTCTGGTTACTTCATCTTCAGCATTTTTGTTATACACATTTTTGAAGCTGAGTTTATGATTTTGTCCAAATTTAAAGCTGAAGTTTGCCAATCCACCAATCATTACTGTGTTGGAATAGCTTGAACCCTTGTATTCATAACGTGGACCAACAAAGTCAAAACTTGATTTGTCGTAATCTTTTATATCAATTGAGTTGGAATAGGTAAAACTGGCTACATAACCTAACAGATTCTTTTCGCCTATTTCTTCCCTGTTTCCTAAGGAGAGTTTATAGGTTTGATTCAACGGGGATTTTGAATTTTCAGTTCCCCAGTTATTTTTGAAACTCAAACCAATATCTTTCAAATCAACATCAGGGTTTTTAAAGTTACCCGGTAGTAATTTGGTTGAATTTATTGTTCCGGGTAATGCTCTGGTTCCATCATCCGAACCCATCCAGTCGTTAGCACCACCGGCATAAGTTGTAAAACTTTTTAAGTTGTTGCTTGAATTGAACCCGCTCGAGGCACTGAGGTCAAAAATAAAACGTGAGGGAAACTCTACAGTTTTAATTTGCACTAATCCACCGGTAAAATCAGCTGGTTTATCAGGTGTAAAGGTTTTAGAGGTTATTACATTTTCAATGAGGTTTGCGGGGAGAATATCATAAGAAAAACTTTTTTTCTCCGGTTCGGTGCTTGGTAGATTAGCACCATTAAGCATAGTGTTATTGTATCTATCACCTACACCACGAATAACGGCAAACTTGCCTTCGCTTATGGTAACACCGGTCATGCGTTTTAAAACATCGGTACCATCCGAGGAATTGTTTTTTGAAATCAACTCTGAGCTAATTCCATCAACAATACTTAAGCTGTTTTTTTGGATTTTTAATACACTGGTTTCTGTATTTTTTAATGCATCTGCATTAATTACAACTTCCTGAACTTCAGTGGTAATAGGAGAAAGTTCAACATCTAACTGAGTTGCCTGACCAGCCTTAACAACTATATTATCAATAGTTATTGTTGAATAAGAAAGGTAGCTGACTCTTATTGAATAAGTTCCTGGATTCAGATTTTTGATGCTAAATGCACCATCAAGATCAGTAGCTGCACCAAGTGTAGTACTTGGAATTACAATGCTTGCCCCTATTAAAGTTTCATTATTAGTTTTGTCCGAAACCGTACCGGTTATCGAACCTTTCTGCCCAAACATTACTGAAATCATCAGTAATACGAGCACGATTATATTCTTCAACATATACATTCCTTTAACTTCCGAGAAATTTTACTTCGACAGTGCAAATGTATGCTTAGGGTGTTAGCTGAGTGTTACGGCTATGTTATGCTATTGTTAAGGTACTGTTAAGGAATTGTTAAGTGGTACTATTTTAGATTTTCAAATTGAACTATTCTTAAATTAATTCACCAAGTACTTGTATAGAACGAAATGTTTTACCTATTTTCTGCGCCATAATTGTATTTAACACAAGTTTTAGCGATATTAAACCTAATAATAGAATATTATATTTCGTCAATAACCGAAATGAAGGAAATCCAAATGGAAAACAATAGCATTAAAATACTTGGTATTGGATGTGCTTCGTGCGTAACTCTCGAAAAGTTATGCAAAGAAGTAGTAGCTGAAAACTCCATAAACAGCTCCGTAGAAAAGGTAAACGATTACAAAACTATAATGAGTTACAAAATTTTAAGTACCCCCGGTTTGGTGATTAATGAGAAGGTTGTACTCACCGGTAAGGTACCGGCTAAAGAAGATCTTCTTAAACTCATTAACGACTCGATCAATTTACCTCAATAGAAAGCAAATATGCTGAGCAAATTTCCAATACAGCGATTAAAAATCGTCCTTCCGCTAATGTTGGGTCTGTGGGTTTTATTGTATTTCAACCTTTCAGTAATTTATTCAACTTTTGAGAATTCGCGGATTTCCGCAAGTTTGCCTAAACCCCTTTTTGAAGCGTTGCTGTTTTTTCTCTACGAAGTGCCCAAGGTGTTTTTGCTATTACTTCTAATTGTCTTCGTTGCAGGGGTTGTGAGAAGCTTTTTTCCACCGGAAAAAACAAGAGCACTCTTGAGCGGAAAATCACTCTTTTTTGGAAACGTAAGCGCAGCGAGTTTAGGAATTGTTACTCCATTTTGCTCTTGTTCTGCAATCCCACTTTTTTTGGGATTTGTTAGCAGCGGTGTTCCGCTCGGAGTAACTTTTTCATTTCTCATAGCTGCACCAATGGTTAATGAAGTTGCATTAGTTCTTTTGCTTGAACTGTTTGGTTGGCAAACAGCTCTGCTTTATCTCACCACAGGGCTTTCAATAGCAATATTTGCCGGGTATATCATCGGGAAGCTAAAACTTGAAAGCTGGGTTGAGCCGTGGGTGTATGAATCGGGGATTAATTCAGAAAATTATAGTCCTAAACAGACTACATTTCAAGAAAGAATTGCTGCAGGCGAAGATGCTGTGAAAGACATCTTTAAAAAGATTTGGCTCTATATTATTTTAGGTATTGCAATCGGAGCGGGCATTCATGGTTTTGTTCCCGAAAACTTGCTTGCCGGTTTTATGGGCAAAGATGCCTGGTGGTCGGTTCCCTTAGCCGTGTTGTTAGGCATCCCCATGTATTCCAACGCAGCAGGAATGATTCCTATTGTTCAATCACTTTTAGCAAAAGGAGCATCTTTAGGAACAGTGCTTGCGTTTATGATGAGCGTTATAGCCCTCTCGCTTCCCGAAATAATTATTCTTAAGAACGTTCTTAAAATAAAACTGATAGCTGTTTTTGTGGGGGTTGTTGGTTTTGGGATTATGATAGTAGGTTACCTATTTAATTTTATTCTATAGAGAACACTTTTAAAATCACAAAGGCGACCAAATGAGTCGCCTTTGTTGAATCTACCGATATTTATCTATTAATACCACAAAAATCGTTTGAAATTATCGTTTGTTTCCTCGAAAACGATTCTTTCTTTTTCAACTTTCGAGCGATTTTGGGATTCGAGCGAAACCACTAAATCCATAAAACCGTACATACCCGAAATACGAAGGGCTGCGCCTAATTCAGAAAGTGAAGTTACTCTCCAAATCTGTTCAACTTGCTCCGTAATCATACCGGCTGCCATAACTCTATAGTCACCTGAGCCCGCACCAATCTTAACAAACAGTTTGTTATCGCGGTTAAACATATTTCCATTCAAACGGCTATCGAGTGCATAAGTTGCAATTGCCTCTAGTTTCGTTGGATTAAGTTCTTCGGTAGTAATGCTTACCTTTTCTTCAGTTTTACCTTTTCTGATGGTGAACTCAAGCTTAGTTCCCGGCACCGAAGTTTCAAATATTCCCAAAGCTTCATCAATGGTTCTTATGTCTTCACCATTAATTTTTATTACACTGTATCCAATTTTATTCTTGAATGCTTTTTCAGCCGGAGAGCCCACAACGAAATTACTGATTACAGGTCTGTTTCCTAAATTATCAGCTTCTTTTCGGAACGCAGGTGCATTACCCCAAGCAGAAAGCTCAATACCAACAAACGAGCGTTTAACAAACCCGTTGTTAGTAACAATATCGTTTACTAAACGGTTGGCAATTCCTGCCTCAAGAGCATAGTTAATTTGTGGTTGGATAAAATTTTGATTATCGCGTTGAACAATGTGAATCTGGGAGTTGATACCTACAACTGTTCCACTAACATCTATAAGCGGACCGCCACTATTGCCCCATATAACAGTAGCAGTAGATTGTAAAAAGCCAAACCTTCCTGTTACGCCATCACGTACTCTGTTTTTTCCGCTGATGATACCATCAGAAATAGAATACGGTAATTCACCAAGTGGGTTGCCAATAGCATATACTTCCTCACCTACGCGAATATCTGATTTCCTGAAATCTATTGTAGTAATTTCCGAACCCGGTGTGTTTACAAACGCAAGAACTGCCAAGTCAAAAAAGGTATCGCCGCCAACCAACTTCATTTCATATTTTGTGCGATTGATACTATAAACATAAATTGCACCTTGTTCATTTGAAGCTTGCTCAACAACGTGGGCATTAGTAACAACGTATTTTTTACCATTTCTTTGAACTACAAATCCAGAACCTGAACCAAGTGCATCACCCATATCTAACTGACCGGCATACGCCATATCACCTTCACCACGTGATCTGCCGGAATCCTTAAATCCAAGCAACGCATTTCCATCTGCTGTTTTGAAAACCGCAACTGTTACAACCGAACTGAGAGCGTTCTCAAGCATATCTGATCTGTTTTGTGCAAACACACTCAATGTCCCTAACAAAACAAAAACTATTAACGACTTTACGTACTTCATTTGTTCCTCTGTTCTTAATACTATTGATTAATATTTTATAAAATTTTGGCTAATTGTGAGATTCTCACACCAACACCAATAAAGAAATTGGGTTCGTATTTACCTGGCAATGTTTTTTTGATATCATCAAAAGACTGCACTTGTGAGAAAGTAAAAGTGGAGTTTGCAGTCGGAGTATTGATTAGTGCAAGTCCGCCAATTATATCAATGGCGCCTGTAATACTAAAACCAACACCTGCAAATAACTGATCAAAAGGTCGCTCCGAAATACTCATTCCAACATTGAGTGAGAAGCGAGAAAAGAAATTATAATAAAACTCGTCCGTCCAGAATGCGGCGGTTGGTTGCCAATCGCTATTTCTATCGGGTTGAACATAAAACAACACCATTGCTTTACCCTTCCAAGCAGAAGTAACATCTTTACTTACAGTAAAAAGATTTGACGCTGCTATATCAGGGGTAATTACTTTCTCATTAACGTTAGTGTACGATGCACCAATGCTTAAGCCGAAATTGGTGATATCCGAATTCCGTAATTTTACTTCTGTTTGGGTGTAGTAAAAAATGGTGTTCTGGTCTATTGCGATAATGTTGTCAAAATCTCCTGTGAATACTTCAGCCATGCCATCTTCGCCACGCTCACCGGAGAGACGTTGCTGCGAAATTTGTTTTATCGTGATTTTGATATCTGAGGGAGCAGGACCAATATCTTCAATGTATTCAGCATTCAGGAAGTAGTTAGTTTCTCCCCTGCCGCGCTCACTCACACCAAGTAATTTGTTAAGGAGCCCGCTCATAAAATCCATATCACTTGAAAGTGCTGATTTCTTTTTTACAACTTGAATCGAGAACTGATAAATATCTTCTTGTGAGTCATCTATCCAAATTGCAATCATACTTTCTGCTTCAACTGAACTACCTGAAAGAAATTCGTTGATGCGTGTATCGTACACAAGATAGCTGTTACGATTTTCGATTCCGTTAAAAAACAGAATGAGATCAGCGTTTGGCATATCTACAACAAGTGGTTTTATTAGCTGCTCAGTCCGGAGAAAATTAAATAAATGTGTAAGACTGCCGTTTGCATTCAATTGAAGAGCAGCGATGGAATCCTTTTGTTTAGGGTCTGCTATGGTTAACCCCTTACGTTGCAACGCCATTCCGCTCTGAGCCGAAAGCTCCAGTAAACAGATTGCTACAAAAGTTAGAGTTAATAATATTTGCTTCTTCATTTCCATCGCGCTCATTTTTCTGATTATAGTGCTGTGTTAAAACTAAATCCGTACTTCAAATCACGCCTTGCAATGAATGAAGATGTGGAAGATTGAAAAACAAAACCCCATGAGTAATCAACTATAAATGAAGGCACTACACCAAATATTTCTTTGTTGAGGGTAATTGGTAAATTTACGCCTATAAGGGTTTGTGTATTTGGCTCTCCGAGACGATCGAGTAAACGATCGTACACAAAGTCTCGGGTGGTGTAATAAAACGCCGGAGCAATTGAAGGATTATATTCTTCATCCAAAAAGCCCAAAGGTAAGTTCATAGCTAACGAGGTGTTAAACTTATTTTGGTCAGTACCACCTGCATTAGCAAAAGCGTCTATTACAAGTTTAACCGAAAATTGTTCGTAGGCAGCACTTCTCGATCCATAGTAATCGCTTGAGCTGGAAGTATGAGTAAATGTAACATTAAAATTAAAGCCACCTGTTTGCTCAGTATATTTTTGGTAAAGGTCGTCTGTTTTCGAGACTCCAAGTCGCCTATCGCTCTCGTAAAACTGGTCAAAATAACCCCAGGTGTAACCCTGTCCCATGCGCACTAAAGAACCGGACCCATCTAAGTAAGTGTTCTCATCGCCAACCCTTATACCACCGGTTGCAATAAGTCCGTTACCGGCGTCTTTAATTGCTCCTGCGCCTCCAATAGCATACATAAAATTAGTAGCATTTTCATCAAATGGAAGCAAAAACACAATATCGGCACCATATGCTGCAGCCGAACCGGTAGTAGCGCTATTATTATCGGGGTCTGAATCCATACCACCATTAAGCACTATCCTAAAGTTATCCATTATATTTACAGTAACGCTACCAATGTAAACTTCGGGATTTGATACATCATTCGTCATTGCATTAACGCCGAACATTTCTGTTTCTATGGCTCCGTACAAACCTACTTTACGATTCGCTTCGTCGTTGGTAGTTGAATAATTGCTTACAGTCATACCTGTATAGCCGAGTGAGTAGTTTTCAATAACCGAAGCAGCGGCAGTAAATCCGCCATAAGCAACGTATGCATAATTAAAAATGTGGCCAATAGTAGTTTCAAACTTGCGTATTGAATTAGTTGATAGGTTATAGGGTATATTAACTGCGGCACGAGCACCAAAAGAGAAACCCTCATCTGTTGTTAACTCGAGTGTTGGGGCAAGTCCTATATCCAAAATATTACCTGTTTCAATTCCGGTTTGATTTCTCATACCCAAATTGGCATTTAATTGAAAAGGTGATTGGGCAAAAAGAGAGCAGGCGAAAAGAGCAAAAATAACGAAGTGACGAAAAACCAATTTCATAAACATTCCTACAGTTTAGTAACACACACACGATGAAGAAAGAGGAGAGAAGAAGAACGGCTGATTTCTCAGCCGTTCAATTAACAATTACAATTAGCGTTTAAGCTTCCAGTTATAGGAATCCCAATCAGCTGCAGTGAAGTAGTTCGGACCCCAGTAGCGGTAGCTGCCATCGTCAAAATAAGCAACTGCATACAGTTTGGTTCTACCGGAAACTGTATATGTTTCCATTTTGCTATAAGGTGCAACGGTTCCCCAATACACATCATCAACGTAGCAGTGTATGGTCCAAGGGGTCCAGTTATCAAAAACTATATAAGAATAAGAAGCACCACGTGTAGTTTCGCCACCTTTGAATGTGGGGGCTTCTACTGCACCTGCTTCGGTGTTAACACCTAATTTGGTTTCGGGTTTTGCAACTGCATCACCTTCACCGCGAGATTTCTGTGAACTTGATTCCTCAGTAAGAACTTTTTTCTCTTTTCCTTCTTCCTGAGCTAATAAGGATAATTGCGGAACTGTAATTAAGAACAACACAAACAATGCTATTCTAAACAAACGTGACGACATAGGTCCTCCATGCATTTTTTAAGATGAATTTAGTAAACAACAACGGTTATTCGTGTGAATAATAGAATAACTGCTACAAGTTAATTATTTCTGGAATATTTTCAAATCTTTATCTGATTTGCCATTCAACTTGCCTTCTTATCTATTATACAGAATAAACAGATATAATGTTCCCGGAATATTCATTTTAAAAATAAAAACCCGCCAAAAGGCGGGTTCTCATTCTGTAAACAACAACAGATATTAATTGAGGGATTCTGCTCCAAGCAGTACTTCATTTATCGCTTCAATCAAATTGGCTTTAGGTAATGCGCCCATTGCCATTTGAGGTTTGCCATCTTTAGGCACAAACAATAACGAAGGAATACTTCTTATTCCGAACATAGCAGCAAGTTGTTGCTGGTCCTCTGTGTCAACTTTGTAAATATTTATTTTTCCGGTGTACTCAACTGATAACTCTTCTAATACCGGAGCAACCATTTTGCACGGACCGCACCAATCAGCGTAAAAGTCTATCAAGCAAGGCAATTCGCCTTCAAATTTCCAATCTTTATTTTCTTCGAAATTAAACACCTTTGTTTTGAAGGTGTCTAACGTTAAATGCTCTGTCATTTATTCGCTCACTTTCTTTTTTAATAATTTCTTGTTAATAAGATGCCAATCGAGAAAAAAGGTTTCACAATTGCGATTTATTTCCTGTTACCGTAATACTAAAAACACCTTTTGATGATTGCTCAAATTCCTTATACTCAGCTTCTGTGATATGGCTAAGTAGAATTTCTTTGGGTATATCTATTCTATTTCTTTTTTTAACTTCAACATCATCAAACCCTGCGCTTTTAAGTAGATCTAAATACTCATGTTCACCAATTGCACCGGAAATGCAACCTGCATATAACGAGGCCAAGTCTTTTAGTTTTCCTTCTATTTTGCCTTGAATTACAATATCCGAAAAACTAAATCTTCCATGATTTTTCAGTACTCTATGAATTTCGGAGAATGCTTTGGCTTTATCGGGCACGAGATTCAAAACACAGTTGCTTATAACTATATCAGCACTTTCATTTTCAATAGGCATATTCTCGATATCACCCAACACAAATTCAACATTCCGTTTACCTAATTTATCTCTGGTTGAATTCGCCTTACTTATCATTGCTTCAGTCATATCTATGCCTATCACTTTGCCAGTATTACCAACAAGCGAGCTTACAATGAAAGCATCGTTTCCGGCACCGGAACCAAGATCAACAACGGTATCACCTTCCTTAATATCAAGAAACATTGTGGGGATTCCACAACCAAGTCCCAGATCGGCCTCGGGGGTATAGCCATATACAGATTTATAATCATCATAAATCATTGTAAACTCAACCTTACTTCCTCCGCAGGAAGAACCCCCACCTCCACAGCAGGAAGCAGTAGTTGATTCTACAATTGATGAATAGACTTCTTTTACGTTTTCTTTTAGTTCATTATTCGTTTTCATAGTTTTCCTTTCAAATAAATATTTAACAACAAACTGACTTAAACAATACAATAAATGCCTTTTGGGCTTTTTTTAATTCTTCCTTGTTCAAGCAATAACAGATCTTCGGTCCATCAATTTCGCCTTC